>CAZZAQ010000057.1:11720-12402 GCA_964652165.1 uncultured Bifidobacterium sp. | reverse complement strand
TTGCCGTTCCATTTCTCGACGACCTGCAGCCGGAGAAAGGCGGGGTTGAGTTTCAACGCTTCACCGCGCACGCGGATGGCCTTGGCTTCACCCTCGGCGCGAATCACCGCGGTGTCCGCTTCGACCTGGGTCTGCACTTGCGTGAAGCGGGCCCGGGCGGCCTCCTGCTCGGCCACCATCTTGGCTTCGATGGCGGTTTCGAGTTCCTTGGAAAGCTGGATGTTGCGAATGACGATGTCATCCACGTAAAGGATTTCGCCAATTTTCGACCGCGAGGCGGCAATGGCATTGGTTTTGACCGAGTCGCGGCGTTTGACGATCAGATCGGCGGTCAGCGCGGCGGTGACTTCCTTGAGCGCCTCCTGCACGCGCGGGGCGATGAGGCTGTCGAACGGGTCACCCGCGTATTGCCGGAAAATTTGCACGACCGACGATTCGGGCACTCGATACAGCACGAGCACTTCCACCGTGACCTGTTGGAGGTCCGAGGAAAAACAATCCGCCCGCAACGCCACGGTGCGTTGTTTTATCAGCACGGGGACAATTTGGGTGATGAACGGCGTGCGGAAACCGAAGCCTTCCGGCAGAAACTTGTCCTCCGCCTTGCCGAGGGTGATTTTCACGCCGCGCGTACCGGGTTGGATGATGTAACTGGACGCCGCGCCGATGACGACGAGCACCA
>CAZZAQ010000057.1:8386-11710 GCA_964652165.1 uncultured Bifidobacterium sp. | reverse complement strand
GGATCAATTTGGGCAGAAAGGGGGGAATCTGTAGATTCGAGTAATCACCGCCCCAGTTGGGAGAACGAGATGAGTTGTCTGGCATGGTAAATCTTTATTTTTTGCGACGGCTTTCGAGGTCGGGCAGGGTCATCATCACGTTGCCACCGCTCCCGATGATGAGCGGCGCAACCCCGTCCCAGCGATCCACGATCTGGAGTTCCACGAACGCGGGATTCTCCTTGAGCGCCTCGCCGCGAATGACGATGGACTTGGCTTCGCCCGTGGCCTTGATGACGGCGGTGTCCGCCTCGATTTGGGCGCGTTGCTGGGTGAACTTGGCCTTCGCGGCATCCTGTTCCTGGACCATCTTTTGTTCGATGGCCTGTTTGAGTTCCTTGGTCAAAGTGATGTCCTCCACGACGATGTCCTCGACGATCAGCACATCGCCAATCTTCGCCCGGGCGAGTTCGAGAGCGCGGGACTTGATGAGTTCGCGGTTCTTGACGATTTGCTCCGCGCTCTGTTGCGCGGACGCCTCCTTGATTCCCTCCTGGACTCGGGGCGAGATGAGGGTGTCGAAAGGTTCGCCGCTATAGCTCTGAAACAATTTAACGACCGAGCTTTCCGGAATCCGGTAGAGCACGCGCAAGACCACCGCCACCTGTTGCAAATCCGCCGAGTAGCACTCGGCCTTCTCTTCGGAAGTCTGTTGGCGGATGGAGACAGGATAAATCCTGGTGATGAACGGCGCCTTGAATCCGAAGCCTTCGGGTTTGAAGGCGGGCGACACCTTGCCGAGGGTTACCTCCACGCCCCGATAACCAGGCTGGATGACATACGTGCCGGAGGACGCCATGATGACCGCGATAAAAATCAAAATCGCGACCCCAATCAATTTCGCTGTGGCTTGTGGACTCATAATTAGACTTTACGTGACACTACCCTAACCGGCACAACCGCTCAGACAAACAAAAATCGGTCAATTCTGAGGCTCTTTCAAAACCCGACCAAACGCCGCGTATCAGGGCACGCGGCCTACAGAAATCCGAACCAAAATCACCTTTGTAGGCCCGCTGCCCTCAGCGGGCGGGGAGGGTGAGGGAACCTATTCTTGTTTCGTCAGCTTCCCGCCTTCACACTGCCTTCATGCAAGTGCAACTGGTCATGACGGTCATCGGCAAGGACCGCACCGGTCTAGTCGAATCCGTCGCGCGCCTCGTCGCCGACCACGGCGGCAACTGGCTGGAAAGCCGCATGTGCCGGTTGGGCGGCGAATTCGCCGGTATCCTGCGTGTCCACGTGCCAACCGAGCGCCGCGCCGCGTTGGAAGCCGCCCTCTCCAAGCTGACCGGGCTGGCCATCGTCGTGCGCTCGGACGAATCCGCGAACCACGGCGTGGCTGTACGTGAACCACGCAAAGCAGCCGTACCGACTGCGCGTTCGGGCGGCGTTCCTCCAGTTGAAGGAACACGGGGCGAGACGCCCCGTAAACTCGCAGGCGAAGACGCCCACGCTACCCCGATCACGCCGGAAAGACCCGCTCTGCCCACGGACTCTGCGGGCGAACCGCAGCTTGCCTCCCTCGAAGTCGTGGGTCACGACCGGCCTGGCATCGTGCGCGAAATCACCAGCGCCCTGGCCGCGCAGCGCGTCAACGTGGAGGAACTCGCCACCGAATGTGTCAGCGCGCCCATGTCCGGCGAGCCGCTCTTTCAGGCGCGGGCGAAGCTGCTTTTGCCCGCCGGTGTGACCGTCGGTTCGTTGCGCCAATCCCTCGAACGCGCCGCAGCCGAGATCGGCGTGGAATTCACGATCACCCGAGTTTGAACCAGGAGGGCGAATCGTGCGCAAGCATCGGCGCGCCCCAACCCTGGGGGCAGCGCGTCAGCGAGCAGCTCTGAAGCGACTCGAAGGAGTTTTTTGGCGGCGTGCGGAGTCAAGTGAGTTCGCTGCGAATTTATTTTTTTGACGAGCGGGCGTTTGTGATTTAGCGGTTTAGTAGCCCAACGAAACCAACCATGGTAACATGATGAACATGCCATCGGGTGCAGAAAGCAGATAGACCAGGAATTTCCTAGTCAAGCATTTGACGCGACTTTGCGCATGATTTGCCATAGTTAACTACCAAAAATGAAGCGAATACGAATTACCTTATGAATGGACCAAACACAGCGAAGAACATTTTGAACTCGGATGTCGAGATCAAAGGCAACCTCAAATTTTCCGGCGAACTGACCTTTGACGGCAAATTGGACGGCGAAATCCAGACCGACGGCATCCTCAACCTGGGCGACAGCGCGGTGGTCAACGGCAACATCAATGCCCAGTCCGTGGTGGTGCGCGGCAAGGTCACCGGCAACATCACCGCCAAAGAGAAGATAGAGATCAAGGCGAAGACCGAACTGTTCGGCGACATTCGCGCCACCAAACTCTCCGTCGAAGAAGGCGTCACGTTCGTCGGCAAGACCGAGGTGAATCCGAACAAGGTTTCCCCCACCGCCACGCCGTCGCGTCCCGGCGAAGCCCCCAAACCGCCCGAGCCGCCGAAACCGCTTGGACGTTAAGCCCGCGCCACTTTTGTGCGCGCGCGTAAACGTTGAATGTCTGCCAGCACGCCGGACAAAGTCCTGGTCGCCTGCCCGCACTGCGGGCACCACCAGGCTGAACCGCGCACCGCCTTCTCGACGGTGTGCAAGAAATGCCGCAGGCATTTTCACGTTCAGGAAATCCTCAACCCGGCGCCAAAAGCGGTCGAACGCGCGCCCGAACGAAGACGGCTTAACTGCTTCGATTGCGCCGCGGAACTGGAGGTGGCCCCCAGCGCCGAGTCCACCATGTGCAAACGGTGTGGTCGCTACGTGGACCTCAAGGACTATCGCATTGCCAACGCCGTCTCCAAAAATTTCAAAACCAAAGGGGCGTTCGTCGTTGAACCCAGGGGTTACGTCTTCAACACGGAAGCCGTCGTGGGCGATGCGATCATCAAGGGACGATTTCTCGGCAAACTCTTCGCCGAACATTCACTCACGATTTATTCCAGCGCCGAGATCAAGGGCAGTTTCAAGACCGGACGATTGATTATCCCGACGGAAAACCATTTCCGCTGGAAAGAACCGGTCCAGGTTGGCTCGGCGGAAATCGCGGGCGAACTGGTTGCCAACCTCAATGCGGAACGCACCATCGTGCTCAAATCCACCGCGCGAATGTTTGGCGATTTGGGGGCGGGCAATCTCGTAATCGAAGCTGGTGCCGTCGTCGTTGGAAACATGCGAATCGGTTTGCCCGCACCCTCCGCCGCGGCGTGAATATGGTGGGCCGGCGCAGATTGCGCTTTGCAACTCC
>CAZZAQ010000057.1:6604-8376 GCA_964652165.1 uncultured Bifidobacterium sp. | reverse complement strand
ACAAGAAGTGGCAACCCGGCCCGTATGAAGGCGTCGAGTTGATGGTGCTCCACAAGAACGAAGCCACCGGAGGCGTCGTAGTGCTGCGCAAGTTCAAAGCGGGCTGCACGATCCCGGCCCACACGCACCCGGACGCCAACGAATGGGCCTATGTGCTCTCCGGCGAATGGGAGGAATCCGACGTGACCTACGCGGTCGGCACGCTGTTCCACGCGCCCAAAGGCGTCCGCCACGGTCCGCACGTCGCGCGCACGGAAGTCATCAGCCTGACCATTTTCGACGGCCCGCTAACGGTGATTTAAGCAGACGAAGCTTGGGCGGCAGCGAGGTTACTCCGCTTTCCTGGCTTCAGCAATCTTCGCCAGTAACTCATCGCGTTCGGACGAGTCGCCCGTGCCGCAGCGGCTGCCGACGTGGTCTTCGTGGTGCTGCGTCTCCTCCTTGCGCGAGAAGGCGGCTTGCGCGCCGTTCATCGCGGCGCGCGGGCTGTTGATGGCGGCCTTGGCTTCGGCGAGATGACCTTTGCCGATGGTCACGCCGTTGAAGGCGCGCTTCGTCAGTTCGGCATTGGCCGGGTACGGCTTGGGCTTCGCGCTGAAGTTGTATTTGACGTTTTTCCAGTTGTCGCCGCGCTGGTAGTTGGTGCCGAGGGCGCCGCTGGGATCGTAGCCGCAGTGGACCATGCAGTTTTCGCAGCGCGAATCGCGTGCCTTGCCGTCCACGACGCCGTACTTCTCCCACTTCACTTCGCGCAGCATCTCGTGGTAGCCCGCGTAATGGCCGTCGGTCATGAGGTAGCAGGGAGCCTTCCAGCCTTTGACATTGTAGGTGGGGATGGCCCACGCGGTACAGGTCAGTTCGCGCTTGCCGGCGAGGAATTCCTGATAGACGGTCGTGCCGAAGATGGTAAACAGCCGGCCCCAGTCCTGAATCCTGGCGAACTTTTCACGCGTCATGCTGCGCGTGAGGAAGAAGTCTTCCGGCTTTTTCGCCAGGCGTTTGACCATGTCCTTCTTGGCGGCGTCGTAATCGTAGCCGGGCGAAATGGTGTGGCCATCCACGCCGAGCCAGGAGAAGAACTTGAACATCTCCTCGATCTCCCGCGCCTCGGTTTCCTTGTACACGGTCGTGTTCGTGGCGACCTGGTAGCCAAGAAACTTGGCCATCTTGATTGCCTCGACGCATTCCTTGAAGACGCCCTCGCGCTCGACGATGAGGTCGTGTGTGTATTCGAGGCCGTCGATGTGGACGTTCCAATACATCCACGACGTGGGGCTGATGACGACCTTGGCGCGGGCCTTATCGTCGGCTTTGCGGATGGATCGGGCGTCCTCCGCGGTGATGAGTTTCTCGTCGAGCAGTTGCTGGAGCTTCGGCTCGAGCGCCGGCGAATGGATGCTGGCGAGGTAATCCCTCATCTTCTTGCGCATGAACATGCCGTTGGTGCAGACATAAACGATGCGGCCTTGCCGGAGGATCCCGTTCACCAGTTCCTCGATCCTCGGGTAAATGAGCGGCTCGCCCCCGCAGATGCTAACCATCGGCGCTTCGCACTCCTGGGCGGCCTCCAGGCACTTCTCCAGCGGCACCATGTCCTTGAGGCTCGTTGAGTATTCGCGGATGCGGCCGCAACCGGTGCAGGTGAGGTTGCAGGCGTGCAAGGGCTCGAGCATGAGGACGAGGGGGAAGCGTTTCTGGCCGGTGATTTTTTTCTTGGCGATGTAGCCGATCATGGTGGTGGTGAGGCTGAGGGGGAAACGCATGAAACAGCT
>CAZZAQ010000057.1:5718-6594 GCA_964652165.1 uncultured Bifidobacterium sp. | reverse complement strand
CGCGGATGCGGCCGCAACCGGTGCAGGTGAGATTGCAGGTGTGCAGCGGTTCAAGCTGCAGGACCATTGCAAACTTCGGGGTCCGACGGAGCTTGTGCTTGATGATGTGGGCGGCGATTTTCGCCGTCAACGCGAGGGGGAATCGCATAGAATCAGTGTGCTGGCGGGAAGGCTTGCGCTGAACCGGCCGCGGGCGCCCAGGCCGGCTCGGCGCACGGGGCAGCCTGGGGCTGCGCCTGCCCGAAGAAACCGGGGAGCAGGAAGGTGGCTGGCGACACGCTGTGCGACGTGTTGATGCCGCTACAACCCGCGCCCAGCAGCACGACTGCCGGCAGGAGCGCCGCCAGCAGGGTCGTTTTCCGGTTCAATTGCACAACCGGACTATGTAGGCTTCCCTTCCAGCATGGCAATAACGAATTCCAGCGCCTGGCGAAGCTCAAAGTTCAAAGCTCAAAGCCTCAAAAAAACTCCAGGCTTCAAGCTTCAATTCGAGCGGCGGCGCATCAGCGTCACGCGCAATCAGCGCCGCCCGTCTTGGAGCTTGTCCATTGGAGTTTGGATCTTCTTTTGGGCTTTGAGCTTTGAACTTGGAACTTCCTGCATTCGGGCCGACGACGACGTCGCCCGTGTCACCTCCATCGCTTCGCGCCCCAAGCGCCTCTACGACGAAGCCAAGGCGCGATACCAGAAGGAAACGAATAGCGTCGACGCTGCCTGGCAGTTCGGCCGCGCGGCATTCGATCTGGCTGATCTGTCCACGAACGACAACCAGCGAGCCTCGTTCGCGAACGAAGGCATCGACGCCTGCCGCCTGGGCCTCCGCCTTAATCCGAAGTCCGCCGGCGCCCACTACTATCTGGGCTTGAACTGCGGCCA
>CAZZAQ010000057.1:0-5708 GCA_964652165.1 uncultured Bifidobacterium sp. | reverse complement strand
CGTCGACCAGATGGAGGAAGCGTGGAAAAAGACCATCCAGCTCGACCCGAAGTTCGATTTTGCAGGCGGGCATCGAACCCTCGGCGTGCTTTATCGCGACGCTCCGGGCTGGCCGACCAGCATCGGCAGTCGCAGCAAGGCCCGCCAGCACTTGCAAAAGGCCTTCGAACTCTGCCCCGAATACCCCGGCAACCGTCTCTCCCTGTTCGAAGCGTACGCGAAGTGGGGCGAGAAAAAGGCCGTGCAGGAGCAAATCAAGGCAACCGAAGAATTCCTCAAAGCGGCCCGCCAGAATCTCACCGGCGAATCGTGGGCGCTCGACTGGCGCGACTGGGATCAACGCTGGGAGAAAATCAAGGCTCGCTGCACTTCTGTTACCGCCCGCAGTCCGCGCGAAGCACGGTGAGGCATTGGTTTCACGTTGCCGGGAAGGAAGGATCAATCCTGGATTTGACGCTTCGTCGCCCTTTTCAACGGCCTGGCCGGATGCGCCGCCGGGCCTCTCAGTGCTTACGGCCATTGCCACGGCGGATTTGGTGCCCATAAGTATCACCAGCCCCACGCACGGGGCCCCTTCAACCCTTCGCACAGGATCGCTATTGGTACCTGACAGCGCCGACCTCGCATGCGCGGGCGCATCCCAGTTTCCTGCAGCGCTCTTCCTCTCATTAGCACCCGGCTTCAGCCGGGTGATCGAGCGACCGGATGCCTTCAACCGCTTTAGCGGTTTGCAAGCGCCGAAAAACCGCTAAAGCGGTTTAGCCTGACGCCAACTCTCCCACCCGGCTGAAGCCGGGTGCTAATGAGAGGCGCCTGCCAGTTGCAATAAAGTGGGATGCGCCCCGCATGCGCGCATGCGCGAAAACCGTTTTTTTCTATTGCTTCGGCGGGCCGGGCCGGTATTTTAGCGCGCTCGAATCGAAGTCCGAACTGAGACAATATTGTGAACAGCGAATTGTGCAGACTAGCCCTGGCGAAAGTCGGGAACCCCAACATCCTGGTGAATCTGGTTTCGCGCCGCGTGCGCCAGCTCAACTCAGCCGGCGGCGCGGTCAGCCGTCCGCTGTTCCGCGAGACCGCCGGCCTGGGCGCAGCGGACATCGCCCTGCGCGAGCTCATCGACGACAAAATGGGCTGGGACATGCCCGAGGAAATCGAACTCGTCGAACCGGTTCGCAAAAAGCGTCGCAAGAGCAGCTCGTAGGGCAGGCTTCCAGCCTGTCAGAGCGGGCATCTTGCCCGCGCAGCAGACTGGGGCTGGAAGCCCCGCAGACAGGCAGGATGCCTGTCCTGCTCACGCCTTTCGGACCTCTGGAAAGTCAAAGCCAGAAGTCGGTTCATCGGGCGGGTTTCTCTTATGGCCGACATCCTCACCAACCCGAAGGCCCGCCGCGATTACGACATCCTCGAAACTTTCGAGGCGGGCATTGTCCTCCGAGGCACCGAGGTGAAGGCCCTCCGCGCAGGCAAGGGACAAATCTCCGACGCCTTCGCGCACATCGACCAGGGCGAAGCGTTTCTTCACAACGCGCATATCGACGAGTACGCCTTCGGCAATCTCCAGAACCACCAGCCCAAAGCCGTCCGCAAGCTGCTGCTGCACCGCTCGCAGATTCAGAAGCTTTTCAGCCTGGCTTCCATCAAGGGCAACGCGCTCGTACCGCTTTCATTCTACTGGAAGAACGGCCTGGTGAAAGTCCTGCTCGGCGTCGGGAAGGGGAAAGTGCAGCACGACAAGCGGGAAACCCTCAAGCGTCGCGAGGCGGAGCGCGAGACGCGGCGCGCCACGCTGCACCGCTTCAAAGGAAAATCAAAAACGGGGACCTGAAGGGCGCATTGTAACACACGCACTGTGTCGGCAACGCCAAAAGCGGCGCGAAGCAGGCTCAGCGGGTGTCGACTCGCGCTTGGCAATCGTAGCGCAGGCTGCCCAGCCTGCTGTATCGCGGGTTGCCAACCCGCCAACCTCCGAATCGAATGGACCGTTGGTTGGCAAGCACGGCCGTCGCCGACTGGCAGTCGGCGAAACAGCAGACAGGGCTGTCTGCGCTACCCGTCCGGACGTTACTGCGGCTTGGGTTCTTCCTTCTTCCAGGTGCGCCGGGGGGCCTTGGTGACCAATCCCTTCTTGATGGCGCTGGCCGAGACGCGCACGTAACGCACCTGGCCGTTGGGCAGAAGCGCCTTGACCCGCTGAAGGTTGGGAAAGAAACGGCGCTTGGTAATGGCGGTCACGTGCGTGCCGATGCCGCCCGACTTCTTGGCCTTGCCGCTGCGCCAGATGATGCTGCCCTTCATCGGGCGCTTGCCGGTCAGTTCACAAATTCTCGCCATATCGTGCCAAATCTAAGGAGCGGTGAAACTAACAGCCGAATCCACGCTGGCAAGCACTATTTGCCGATAATTCGCACCGCGAGTTGACTCCAACCTGGTGGGCACGGAGCGCCGCACTCCGATGCGGCGCGATTGGAGGGGGAGCAGAAACTCGCCGGATCGGAGTCCGGCGCTCCACCCGCTGGAGCTTCTGCTCATCAGTCTGAATCGCACCCTTCTCCACTCCGAAGCTCCTGCGAAAGTCGCTTCCCACAGCCGAGATCTCCGTGTAAATCACCCGCGTCACTTATGCCGCGCAAGCTCAGTTCCATCGCGCCCGACTGGTGGGATTATACGACCCTCGACGATGACGTCCTCCGCGCCGCCGCGCGGCTCACACCGGAAAAGATGCTCCAACTCTCGCGGCCGGGCTTCAAGGTGGTCTTCTACGACACGCTGGAGGAGTTCTATCTGGCCGAGGCGTTGGAATACATCAGTGCGTGGAAGCAATCGACCGACGACAACCCAGTCGGCATCTGCGGCCCGATCGGGCCGACGGAGCAATTGCCGCTGGTCGCCCGCCTGGTCAATGAACTGGGACTGGACGTGCGCTCCGGGCACTTCTGGGGCATGGACGAGTGGTTCGACACGGCGACGGGCCGCGAAGTGCCCGTGACGCATCCGCTCTCCTTCGAGCGTTGCGACCGCGAACAGTGCTTCAGCCGCATCCGCAAGGAACTGCGAATGCCCGACGCGCACTTGCACTTCCCAAAGGCCAATACGGCCGCCTACCGCAAATCCTGGGGTGCGGGCGTGCGTTGCGCCGTCATGCAAGGCGGCCAGGGAGACGTGAAGCACTGGGCGTTCAACGATCCCGTGCCCCGGCGAGGCGCGTTCAAGCACGCCCCGCCGTCGCCCGCCGAATATCGAAAGCTGGCGACCCGCGTGGTGGATTTGCATCCGCTGACCATCGCGCAGAACGCCCGCACCTCGGGCGGTGGCAACATCTCGCTGGTGCCCACCAAGGCGATCAGCGTCGGACCGATGGAAACCTGGCAGGCCGAGAAGGTTTCCATCTGGCACGCCGGCTTGCATGACAACCCGTTCGGCCAGCGGCTCACGACGTTCATGATCTCGCGGCGGCTCGCCGACTCCGCAGTGCCGATGTCGCTCCTGGCGGAGCATCCGAATGTGCAGTTCAACTTCTACCGGCCCGGAATCGGAACGTGCGAGGTGGAAATGCACTGAGCAGACGAATCCGGCCGCAATTCTCCCCGCATGCCGTTCATCCGCTCGTTGGTTCGATGTGGACTGTTACGTCGTTGATGCGGTGCTGCGACGCCAGGAGGCGATCCTTGACGAGATGGGCGATCTCGTGTCCGCGCCGCACCGTGAGATCGCCGTCCACAACCACGTGAATATCCAGCGCCAGGTGCAGGCCCGACTTGCGGATTCGGCATTTGTCGATCGCGGCGACGCCCTCGACGGCTGCCGCCAGTTCACGCACGTGCGCGACGACCTCGGGCGAGACGGAGGCGTCCATCAACTCATCCAGCGCCGCGCGCAACAGCCGAAGGCCGTTCCAGGAAATCACCCCGCAAGCCAGCAGTGCCGCCCAATCGTCCGCGCTCTCGTAACCTTTCCCGCCCATCAGTGCGATGCTGATGCCCACAAAGGCGGCCGCCGACGTGAGGGCGTCCGAGCGATGGTGCCATGCGTCGCTCTTGAGCGCCGTGCTTTCCAGCGAGCGTCCGGCCCGGAACGCGGCGCGGAACATCGTCTCCTTCACGAGCACGACGACGACCAGCACCGGCAGCGTGTACCAAGCCGGAGGATGGTGCGGTGTTAGAATCTCATGCACGCTCTGCACCGCGATGAGGAGTCCCGCCGCCACCAGGATCATCGACACGATGATGCCCGCGACAGGCTCGGCCTTGCCGTGGCCGAAGGGATGATTCTCGTCCGCGGGCAGGACGGAGACGCGCAACCCGCCCCAAACCACGACCGAACTGAAAATGTCCGCCGTTGATTCAATTCCATCGGCGATGAGAACATAGGAGTTGCCAAGGATTCCGGTCGCGATCTTCCCGATGGCGAGGAGCGCGTTGATGAGCAGCGCGAGCCTGGCAATACGCAGACCTGTCTCAACCGTCGCCATGATCGAAAGCAATTGGGCTGGTGGCAATCCTGTCGCGCATTCCGCCGCCGCGCGGCGGAACGATCAGCCCGGCCGCACAATCTCCACCGAGCAATGCGCCCGCGCGGCGACCGCCGAAGCCGTCGTCCCGAGCGCGAGCCGGCCGCCATGGTGGACGCCCCGCGCGCCGAGGAAGATGATGTCCGATTCCCAGCTCTGCGCGTGCGCGAGCAACTCGCGCTTCGGCTCGCCACGCAGCAGGAACGTTTCGATCTTCAGACCCGCCTTGGTTAACGTCCCGGCTGCGCTCTCCAACATGCGTTGGACGGCCTGGCGGGGCTCGTCGTCGTGCGGCAGGATCCATTGCTCGCCGAACAAGGCCGGCCAGCCCATCGCTGTTTCGAGGCGCTCATCGAGCACGGCCACGACGTGGAATACCGAGGACGCCCAGCTTCGCGCCGCGACGCCGGCCACGGCCGCCATCGATTCGCGTGAACCGTCCACGGCCACGACCAGTCGTTGCGATTCGTGTGGCGTCCGCTGGCGCGGCCGGGCGATTCGCACCGAGCAGGGTGCTTCGGCGGCGACCTTTTGCGACACGCTGCCGAGAAAGATTCGTTCCAGTCGAGTCCGGCCGTGCGAACCCAACACCACCAGTCCGGCACGCCACTCCTCCGCCTTTCGAATCAGCGCCCAAGCCGGAGAATCCGCTGTCGCGTCCGAACTAACGCGCCAGCCCGGCTGGAGCGCCCGAAGCCGCTCCGCCCCGCGGGCCGCCAGGCGCCGGCTGGCTTCGAGGGCGTCGAGGGCCTGCTGGCGCGCCTTGCGTCCCACGTCGGAGAGCGCGGGCGGAACGTCCGACTGCGGGGGAGCGGGATCGGTCGGGAGCCAGACGTCGGCCACCGAGAGAATGAACGCCTCGATTTCCTTCGGCAGCCCGGCGCGCGGTAAGTCATCAATCGCCGCGTCAGCGCAAGGCGACCCGTCGTAGCCGATGAGCAATCGTTTCATGAAGGAGGATTAACCGAGCGGAATCGCCTCGGCAACGAGCAGGATCGGCAGTCCGCCCCGCACGGGATAGAACGCCTTGCCGTCCAGGCGCAGCAGCCCAGCCTCGCAGCGATCGGTGATTGCGCTGCCCGAACGGTTGCGAATGTTTCCCTGACGGATGCGCTCGTTGAGAGACGCAAGCAACTCCGCCGGCGCCGGCCGGAGCGGCTGATGGGTCTCCGGGCAACAAAGGATGCTGAGCAGTTCA
>CAZZAQ010000056.1:11953-12424 GCA_964652165.1 uncultured Bifidobacterium sp. | reverse complement strand
GTTGGAGTAATGGGGTGATGGAGTGATGGGGTGATGGGGGTCAATTGGGCGCCCTCCGGACATCACTCCAATACTCCAATACTCCAATACTCCATTACCCCATCACCCCATCACCCCATTCCTCCATTCCCCACAGGCCGCGCGCCAGCTAGCGCAGCAGAGTTTCCAAAACTCAGCCCGCTCGGGGCAGCACCGAGGCGGCTTGCCATTTGCGATTTACGAGTTACGCGTCGATCACACCGAGGCAGCGACAGGCGGTCCGGCTCGTAAATCGTAAATCCTCCCGGGGTCGTGGCAGACAAGCAATGCACCTGCCCTGCAAGCAGGCTTATGCGGGAGCGTTACCCGCCGACTCCACCACTTTCTCCATTGCCGATTTCGGATTGTCGATTGCCGATTGAAGGTTGTTTCACAAGCCTTGGCAGTCGGCGGAAATGGTGAAGTTTCCGGGTTCGGTGGGGCGAGCGTCCT
>CAZZAQ010000056.1:6942-11943 GCA_964652165.1 uncultured Bifidobacterium sp. | reverse complement strand
CGCGAGCCGGCTCGCGAGGACGCTCGCCCCACCAATCTGTACCACAACCCAATCGGTAATCGGCAATCCACAATCGGCAATGACTATTGCGGGGAACTCGACCAAAGCACAGAGCGGAGCCTCATAAACTCCTCCAGGTGGGTGCAACTCCCACCCCCGCTACCAATTTGAAGAAGTTGAGAGAAGCTTGTGTTGAGAGTTGAGAGAAGCGAACTGGGTGCAAGCCGCGCGTCTCTCTCAACTCTCAACACAAGCTTCTCTCAACTCATCATTACCGGGAGGCGTTCCGGCTGCCGGCCTGTAAATCCGGCGTCGCAAAACCAGCCGGAAGCGACGACTGGAGCGTTACCAGCGCCTCCCACCAATTTATGGATCCGTAGCTCAAACAGCGGAGCAACCCGTTGTCTGCGGGAAGGCTGAGGGTGCAAATCCCTTCGGGTCCGCCAAATCTCCCCGCGGGACGCCGTCCAGGGACGGCGCGTCCTGCCTCCAACCGAACCAAAGACCCCCGGCGCCTTCCAAATCGCCGGGGGCGAACCGCGCGTAGTGTAGCAGCAACATGCCCGGCTTGGGACCGGGTGATCGCAGGTGCAAGTCCTGCCGTGCGGACCACTTTTCGATTGCTCAGTCGGATAACAGTAGTCCACCCGCCTGTTAAGCGGGACGGTGCTGGTGCAATCCCAGCCTGAGCAGCCAGTTTGTCGTCGAGGGCCGCGGGCACTCGTCATTCACCTCTCGACACTCGACCTATCCCCGCTCGCGTAGCTCAACCATAGAGCGCGGTGCTTCTACCACCGGAGATGGAGGTGAGAATCCTTCCGCGAGCGCCAACTTAGTTGAGAGTTGAGAGCCAGGCCGGATCGCCGTTCCACACCTCTCAACTCTCAACTTTCCACTCTCAACTCACTCCGGAAGGCAGGCAGATACAAGCTGGCTGCACCTGTCTCGAAAACAGGATCGGCATCGCCGAGGTCGGGGCAGTACCGACGCCTTCCGCCAGGCTCTCAACCACCACAAACCACACGCGAAGGATCCGCTATGAACCTCAACCCATTACCGACCCTCGACTCCAAGGCGCCAACACGGGAGCACGAAGAAACGCCTGCTGCGGAAGCGCGCGAAGCCGAGTCCGCGTCTCTCACCACGCCCGGCCCAGCACCGGCCAATGCTGAACCGAGCCGGTCCGAGCGCCTCTACGAAGCTTATCGTCTGTGGGCCTTCACAGGACGCTGAATCACCGACAACCCCAAACCAAAGGAACACCATGCGACTCGTCATCCGATACCAAAGCCAGTTGCTCTTTCGCAAGAGCTACAAACCCACCCGATTCACCCGGGGCCGGACCCGCCCGAGAGGCCTCATCTTTCGGCCAGCGCGGGCAGGACCCATCGAAAAACGAGTATGAATACAAACTTTCTCTTCCGTAGCTCAAAAGCAGAGCCCCCGCCTGATAAGCGGAAGACCGCGGAGCGTTACCGCGCGGAAGGACCAATCGAGCCAAGGGGGAAATGCAGTGCTGGGGAAATGGAGTGATGGAGAGATGGAGTGATGGAGTGCTGGGCTCATGGGCTGAGTCGTCCGGCTCATTACTCCAATACTCCATTACTCCATTACTCCATTACTCCATTACTCCATTACTCCAACACTCCACGAGCCCGCTTCACCGGCAGATGCAACACTTGGAGCCGCTTTGGTTGCCCCTGGAGTTTTCTAGTGCGCTATGGTCGCCACTCCGAGCCCGTTCGTCAGCGTCGCCGATTCCAACCGCGCAAACGTGTAGCTGTTCGTCCGCGAAGGATCCTTGAGGGTGCCCGTGAGTGTCGAGGCGCCCGGCGACCACGGCACGACGATGTGCGGACCGCCCTCCGCGATCCATTTCTCGAGCGTCACCGCTGCCGGGTTGTAGAGCGGGAAGATAATGGCCTGCCTGTCCGGGAAGAATTTTCCCCGTGCCTCCTGCTCGCGAATCATTAGCCCCTCTCCATCTTCGAGCTCGTAAAGGGATGCCGTGAGGCGATTGCCTTCCTGCTCCACGATCATCCCATAGAGTCGGCTGCCGAGCCCGGCCTGTTTCCAGTGGCTCACTTCGACCTTGGCGGCCGGAATTGCACCCGGTTTGCGTTCGCGCGCATCGACTTCCGTTCGATTGCCGCCGCAGCCCGCCAGGAGCGCGACCAGACCGGCCAACGAGAGCGCAAGGCCGGCCAGCGAGAGGAGTAGGACATTTCGCATAGGCCCTGATTCGGTTGGGCAATTCTCGCCGCATCCATGCGGCAAGAAATGCCGTACAGTCCCGGCCTTCGCATTCCAAGCTTAAACCGCGCCAAATCTGGGCCTGGCTCGACCCAACCCTTTTTTTTCCGCTGGATGGTGTAGTCAGTCTGCACGCCTGTCTGAAGCACAGGAGGTGTTCGTGCGATCCGAACTCCAGCGGCCAGACTCAAACTGGGGTGTTGGGGTAATGGAGGGATGGGATTGAAACCCGTCGCCCATTACTCCACCACTCCATCAGCCCATTCCCTTGTATGACCACTACCGAAACACCCGTCCGTCTCATCGCTTCGGCCCATTCGTGGATCGAGGGCGAAGCGGTCCGCCAGCTCTACGCTGCCGCAAAGCTCGAGGGCGTCCGTCGCGCGATCGGCTTTCCCGATTTGCATCCCGGCAAGGGCGGCCCCGTTGGCGCCGCATTCATCACTGAGGACGTGATCTATCCGTTGCTCGTGGGCGGCGACATCGGCTGCGGCATGGCCCTATGGCGAACGGATCTGCTTCGCCACAAGGCGAAGCTCGACCGCTGGGCCGCGCTTCCATTCGACCTTGAGGAACCCTGGGAAGGCAACGCGCGCGAACGGCTTGCCGGCGCTGGGCTCCTCACGACCCAATTCGCTGAAGCCTTCGGCACGCTCGGCGGCGGCAATCACTTCGCCGAATTGCAGGCGGTGGAAAAGGTGACGAACCCTGTCGCCTTCTCTTCCCTCGGCCTCGCGAAGGATGAGTTGGTGCTGCTCGTCCACAGTGGCTCGCGCGGCCTGGGCCAATCGATCCTTGAAACTCACCTCGAGGAACATGGAGGGGCTGGCGTGGACGCAACCTCCAGCGTGGCGACGCGCTACCTGCTCTGTCAGGACCACGCCTTGCGCTGGGCTGAAGCCAGCCGGGCCCTCCTGGCCCAGCGTTTCCTCGACACGCTCGGCGCGACCGGCGAGCGCGTCTGGGACGGCTGCCACAACAGCATCACGCGCGTCCCATCTCCCTCTCCCCTCGGAGGGGAAAGCATCACGCCCGTCGCTTCTCCCTCTCCCCTTGAAGGGGAGAGGGCCGGGGTGAGGGGTGAGAACGGGTCTGACGCGGGACCCGCACAACGCTCCCTCTGGCTCCACCGCAAAGGCGCCGCGCCTTCCGACCGCGGCCCGCTCGTGATTCCCGGTTCGCGCGGAACGTTCAGTTACCTGGTGCAGCCGTGCGGCGATGGCGCCTCGCACGCGTGGTCCCTCGCCCACGGCGCGGGTCGCAAGTGGACCCGCAGCGACAGCCGCGCCCGCGTGCGCGAGCGCTTTCGGCCGGCGCAGCTTGTTCAGACCGGGCTCGGGGGCCGCGTCGTTTGCGGCGACCGCAGCCTGCTCTACGAAGAGGCTCCCCCGGCCTACAAGAACATCGAACAAGTGATCGAGGACCTCCGAGATGCGGGCCTGATCACGATCATCGCCATGTTGCGTCCCTTGCTCAGTTACAAGACGCGCGCGGTTCGGCCGTGACCGGGATTCGGGAGTAGAGGAGCGGAAAAGCGGGGAAGTGGGTGCCAGAATTTGTTCCCGAGCGCAAAGTCGTCCAGCGGCCTGCCTTTCAAGCAGGATCTCTAGCGGGTGCGAGTCCCGCCGGGAACGCCAACTTGGATTTACGATTGATGATTTACGATTTACGCATCCACCTCCGTTCCGAATCCGGCTCCGATTCCGCGACGCGCTCGTAAATCGGAAATCGGGAATCGGAAATCGCATCGCTCTCAAGGTGTAACCAGTTCTGCACGCCGCTCTGCGAAGGCGGAGGTTCGTGGTGCAAATCCACGTGAGAGCGCCACTTTTGATTTGCGATTTACGAATTGCGATTTACGCGCCGGCTTCCGCACCGTGACGTGCATCGATTTCGCGAAGCACTCGTAAATCGTAAATCGTAAATCATAAATCCCCAGGATTGTGGTGTAACAGCAGCATCTCCGCCCGTGAAGCGGACGGTCCGGGTGCGAATCCCGGCTTCCTGACCAGCTTTACAGTTTCGTCCGCAGCCGCCGTTCGACCGTGGCGAGCATCCGCTCCAGTTTGTCGAGCGATTCGGGTTCCCCTTTGAGTTCGAGCAACGGCTTCAGCTCGGAGCGAACCAGGGCCAGGTCCAGCTTCCCGTGCTGTCGAATCAGCACCCGCTCGACATCGCCCCAATCCAGATCGCGGCCCGCAAATGCCTTGTGCACGACCAAGTCCTCGGCCGAACAAGTTGTCAGCGTCACGCCCTCACGGACTTGCCACGCGCTGGCGCGGGCCACCGTTCGCTCCTCGAATGGGATCGCCCCAAGCGCGATGTCCACCTCCACGGCCTCGGGTGTTTGGGCCAGCAACACCCGGCGGCTTAACGCGAACTCGCGGGAGTCCGGATGACGAGGATTCAATCGTTTCAGCAACCCATCAACGAACCTTTCCTCGTCGCCGAAGCCAGTCAGCAACGTAAGATCAATGTCCTGAGTGAATCGCGGAGCACCCCAGCGCTGGACCGCCACTCCACCGATGAAACAAAACCGCCAGCCCTCCTCCTGGAACCACCGCTGAATCGTTGCCGCTGCGAGCAGCAGTTCCTCCAATCCGGCGATCATGATTTGAGCCCGTGAAAGATTGCCTGTTGCTCCACCAACCCCGTTCCATTGAACGGGTTTGGAGGAACGGGCGCGAACAGCCGCAGCGACTGGATGATCTCGCGGGCGCGCTCCTCAGTCATGGCGGCCAGTTCCTG
>CAZZAQ010000056.1:0-6917 GCA_964652165.1 uncultured Bifidobacterium sp. | reverse complement strand
CACCGCCTCCCAGCGGGCGTGGTACTCCGCCTGAAACGCTTCCTTCAATTGGAGCGGGTCCGAACTCATGGAACCAGTATGACCGGAATCCTCGGCCTGTCAGCAACGCTTTGCGGATGAAAACACGGCGAGCGGGCCTGCTGCCGGCTCCTGACCAGCCTGAGTGCACGGAGTGATGGGGTGTTGGAGTTCTGGAGAAAAGCGGGTGACTCCCATTGTTGCAACACTCCTGCACTCCATTGCCCCATCACCCCAAAAAAGCAAAGTGCGCGGCGAAGTCCCAAAGAGATCGGGCGCTCCCGCAAGCGGGATTAGGATTCGTCTAGCGAATAAGTCCTGACGCCCCGGCACAAAGATCTCGAAGCCGGTACTTGGACCCGGGCTCTTTCGTCGCGCACCTTTTTCATAGCAAAAGGCAAGGCTGCATTGTGCAGCCGCGTGACCCCGTTCCTAGCAAAACGCGCCCGAAAGCCAAGCCAAAGTTATTCACAAAATTCACAACCCCCAACCCAGGAGCTCGTATGGCAAACCATCTCCACTCCGACGACGAACCACAGTTCGAAATCACCCGCAAGCGCCGCCAAGGCTTCCCCTCCGAGACGCAGGTCAGGAAAGGCCCCCGCGTCGTTCACGGGAACAAGGAGCTGGTCGAAAAGCTCGGCCGCAACGACCTCTGCCCGTGCGGCTCAGGGCGCAGGTTTTAAGCACTGCTGCCTGCGCTCCGGCCGTTACGACGGCAGCCCCAGGAACTACTTCTTTCCGCGAGTAGTTCGACTTCGCGGAATAGCCCGCTCCAGTGGCGTGAGATTCTTCCGAATTCAGACTTTGTTCCAGACCAGCAGCCGCCCTGCATCACGGGCGCGGTCCTGCGCATTGGCTGGAGCATCCGCAGGTAACACCGCACTCGGCACTGAACCGAATGGTAATGAAAGTGGGTTCGACTCCCACACGCACAACGGCCGGGGGCGGCGCGACCCGCGCGCGAGCGCACCTCGAACGCGGCTTTGCGGGAACCGCACCAGCGCTTCCCCCGCCGCCGGAGAGCGGCCGCCCGCCCCCGGCCAAGCTTTTAGAAACCACGAATGGACACGAATGAAGACACGGATTTCACGGATTAACACGGATTCGCTCCGTGAAAATCCGTGAAATCCGTGTCCTCGGTTCGGGCGGCCTGATTCGTGTTTATTCGTGTCCATTCGCGGTCCAACCAGAAAGGAGAACCACATGAAGCTCGAAATCACCCTCATCCTCATCGTCGCCATCGGCATCGTGGCGGCCATCTTCGCGAAGATGCTCCGCAAGTTGCGCCACGAGTTCACGGTCCCGGACGGCTATGCGGGACTGTTCTATCACCACGGCAAGTTCGTCGCGCCGCCGCTCCAGCCGGGACGCCACGTCCGCTGGGGCCGCAATTTCCTGGTCTCATCGCACGACTTGCGCAAGGTCACGCACACTGTCGCCGGCCAGGAAGTGCTTACCGCGGACAATGTCAGCCTGAAGGTCAGCCTGCTGGTGACCTGCCAGTTCGCCGACGTGGTGAAAGCCATCCGCGAGTCGCAGAACTGGTATGCCGACCTCTACAACGCCGCGCAGCTTGCGTTGCGCGCCGTGGCGGGCGCCGTGCCGGCCGCTCAACCAGCGCCTCGACATCAGCGCGCAACTGCTTAGCCGCGTCCAGCCGGAGGCGGCGAAAGCCGGTCTCACCGTCCACGCCGTCGAGGTGAAGGACGTGATGCTGTCGGCGGAGTTGAAGCGCGCTTTCGCCGATACGCTGAAGGCGAAGCAGGAAGGCCAGGCCGCGCTCGAACGCGCCCGTGGCGAAAGCGCCGCCCTGCGCAGCCTGGCCAACGCCGCGCGTGTGCTGGAAGGCAACCCGGCGCTGATGAACCTGCGCGTCCTCCAGTCCCTGGCCGGCGCGCAGGCCGCGGGCAACACGCTCGTGCTCGGCATGCCGGCCGGCTTCGTGCCGTTGAAAAACGGCAACGCTGCGCCAGCGGCTGATCCAGGCGAAGCTGAGAAGTGAACGAAACAACGCGGGCGGGTGCGAAAGCATCCGCCCGCTCAATTTTGCAACCGACCATGATCCTTCGACAAAACATCAACTCACACACAGCGAACCTTTATGAAAACAATCTCCAGGCAAGGCCCCCGCCCATTCCTGCTCAAGCTGCTGTACTACGAATGCTCCTATTACATTGAACGGATCGCCCGACTTGAAGCGCTGCTCGCCCGCAAGCCGCGCGTGCTCCAAATCGACCTGATCGGCTCGGGAGAAATCCCGGCGGATGCGGCCCTGCTCATCCGCTCGGTATTGATGAGCCGCTCGCCGAAAACGCGCGTCATCACCCGAGCGCGTTCCAGCCTGCAAAACGGCTCCGTGCTGGTCTGGCTGCTGGGCGACAGCCGTATCATTCGCGACGACGCGAGACTGTTCTTCCGGCGCGCCAATCTGCCCGTGGAGGACGAGGAGGAGAAGGACAAGGTTTGGAAGGATGACGAGCCGAACCCTTGGGACTCGTCGTCCGAAATCGATCCAGAGGAAGGCGACTACGCCAGGGTCTTGCAACTCATAAACGAGTTCCTTCCCGTCAAGGAACTGGTCGGCCGCCTCATTGAAGTGCCGGTGCTCCGCCAATTCGGCCTGGTGGAAAACGAGAAGGTGGACCATTTCCTGGCCGCCGCGTTCGGACAACAGCGCGAGCCAGCGGATGGCCCGTTGAACGGCCTGGAGAAAAAGCGCATTCGGCGCGTTGCCAAGGTCCCACGGTCACGACAGATCAAGAGATAACCTCTACTACAAGGAAACCAGCGGCGACGCGAGAGGGTGCGAAAGCATCCGCCCGCGGCAACCGCGCCAGGATTACCTCCGGTAAACCTCGCGCCGATGCCCGACGTAGAGCAGATAAACCCGGCCCAACGCCAAATCACATTCATAGAGCACGCGATAATCGCCGACCCGCAATCGAGATTCGCGCCTCCCGGTCAGTCGATGGTGAGGGAATGAGTCCAGCCGCGTGCCCATCTCATCGATCTTCGCTTGAACGGCCTCCTGGACTTGCGGCGGGAGCCGGTCGAACTCGCGGCAGAAGATGTTCGACCAGATTTGAAGCGCAGCGGCCACGCGGCTTACTCAGGTTGCCTAGTGCGGAATCGGCCCTCGGCGATATCCTGCCGCGCCTGGTCGAGCTTCGCCTTGACCTCATCAGTCAGTTCCAATTGGTCCTCGATCAGGTCATCCAGCCACTCCCGAACCGCCCGCTGCTCTTCGAGCGAGAGCCTCGCGATGGCCGACTCGATTTCTTTGACCGTGCTCATACCCGCAATTTCGGTGGATTCGCCGTGTCCTTCAAGCCCCGAATTGTGCGCGCCGGCTTCATGCCGCTGAGGGAAGGGAAGGCCCCGACACCGGAGAATGCGCGCTGCGCTAAATTGAACAAGAACGCGAGCGGTGCGAAAGCATCCGCCCGCGCCTTGGCGCCTTGCCAAGAGTGATGAATTCGCTACCCTCGCCGCATGACGTTTCCGCTCACAGCCTACATCGAGGCGGCCCTCGAACGGGCGCGCTACGACAAGCTGGAGGATGGCTCCTTCGCCGGGGAAATCCCGAAGCTGAAGGGCGTCATCGCGTTTGGCGGGACACTGCGGCAGTGCGAAAACGAACTGCGTTCCACGCTGGAAGACTGGCTCGTGGTCGGCCTGCGGCTGGGCCATAAGCTGCCCGTGCTGGCCGGCATCGATTCCTTGTAACCATTTGCCCGCGTTGCATCGCGGAGCGATGCCAGAAGGTAGCCGGGGGTTGAGCGGCAGCGACACCCCCGGATTTGGCGCGCGTTGGGCGCCCCGGAGGGGTGCAAGAACCGTCGCTGCCAAGAGCTGTTCTGCGACCCCTCCGGGGTCGCGCTCGATTTGGGGGCCGCGTTCCGGGGGTATCGTCATGCTGCGCGCTCCTCAACCCCCGGCTACCTTCTGGCAACCCGCCGGGTTGCGCCGGCGCGTTGATAAGGCCGGGCCGGGCCACCGCCTGAACGAGGTGGCGCGCAGTGCTGAACGAGACAACGCGGGCGGGTGCCGTGCATCCTTCTGCCGCATTCGCGATATTGTCCGCTCACTATTTGCTCGCTCCAACTGCGTGGTCAGATATTCTAATCTGCCATGGGCATGCTCCGAAAACTGAGCGAGTTGGACAAGACATTCTGCTGGTCTTTCCTTGGTTTTTTCTTGGCAGTTGTCTTCGGTGCGATTTCCATCTACACAACGTTTTTCTACGAACGCAAGCCTGCCCTCAGTTTCATCGTTCTCGGGAACACGACCGTGTACGACATCCGCGAGGAAGTGCCTAAACTGGATATCCTCTTCGACAACGCGAGTATCAAGCAGTCAAACCAGACACTCTCGATCATCACCGTCAAGATACTGAACGACGGAGGTCAGGGCATAACAAAGTCGTCGTTTGATGAGGCAGATCCACTTGGTCTCATCGTTGCACCTGGGAAGCTGATCAACGCGGAGCTCGTTGAAGCGAGCGACCCATATCTGAAAAAGAATGCTTCGATTGCAGTAACGGCTCCTAACAAAATCACCTTCGCGCCGCTGATGATCGACACGGGAGAATCCTTTTCCGTTAAACTGCTGGTGCTGCACGACAAAACTGGCATGCCAGACGTCTCCGCAGTGGGGAAGATCGGGGGAGTTAAGGCTATCAAGATTGATCCGGCTTTTAGAACTATTGGAAAGCAAAGTTGGTGGCAGGAATCGTTTGGAGGGGGATTCTGGACTCAATTCGTGCGCTTGTTTGGATACAGCTTCGCGTTGATCGCATTGCTAATTGTTTTTGGATCTTCCGCGGCCGGTATGTCCGCGCGGCGGGAGCGGAAGAGCACGGAGGCGCTACTTACCAAGTTTGGCAGGACCGTCGTCACGAAGTCGGCGCATCTTGACGCGATCAAGAATTGGTACCGGTCGTTTGGGACGCGAGGAGTCTTGTTGACTCATAAGCTGCTCACGGATGAAAAATCGTTGCGAAAATTGTTGGATCAGCATCTTGCTGGAGTTCTGAAGTACCAGGTTGCATCGCCTTCGCTTCATCGTCATCCCGAGATGCTGGCGTTTAGTGGCAGTATGGTTATCGAAATTCCCCGCGTTTTGCTCGAATCCGGATTCGTTAAGTACGACTCGAAGGAGCTGACCGTCGACAAGGGTTTTGTTTCGGCTCTCGGTGCATTCGTCGAGTTTTTGAATGAGAACAAACGATCGGACGTTTTCCGCGATCGGAAGTTCGTAAATGATTTCGAGATTGGCCATGTGACTGCCGCGAGCGATCCAGACCGGATCATAGAAAATCCCCCAAGATCCTAGTTCATGCGTCGCGCCGCGACGCGTCGGGGGCGTGCGGCGTACCTTGGACTGAAGTCCACGGCTACCGTCACAGCCTCGCTCCGCGAGGCGCGGGAGGGTGGGGGCGGAGTTCCTCGGCAGGGCTAGGAAGGTTTCCACCTTCGTTGAAGGAGAAGGAGTCCCAAGCGGCAGCGCCCAGCGATTGCCACTCGGCCAGCTCCTGGGCCAGTTCCGGGGCCATCGGCGAGTCGGTCAGCGGAACCAGCAGGATGCCGTGCCGGGTTTCGACGACGCGGACTTTGGAATTGGCGGCCAAGCCGTGCCGCTCGCGCAGTTCAGCGGGCAGGGCTATCTCGCCGGCAGGTGTCACAGTCACGCTGCTCATGGCATTCTTTCGTTGGGCAGATCATAACAGCCGGCGAGGGTTTGTTCAATCTGTGACTTGTCAACATCCCGTTGGCCGAGCAGCTCAGGCGGCGGTCTGCAACACCGCAGAGGCTGGTGCGATTCCAGCACGGGATTCCATTTCGCGGCAGTGATGTTGAACAGGAGCATGGCTGGCTTCCAACCAATTCGTCCGGGTGCAACTCCCGGGTGCCGCACCAGTTTTCCGAGAGGTCGGGTCGCAAGCATTGCAGCGATGCAGCGGTCTCTTAAACCGCAGAGCACGGGGCGGCACCGTGGCGGCCCACCAATTTGCAGAAGTTGAGAGGAGCTTGGTGTTGAGAGTTGAGAGAGCCGCCAGGCGTCGGCCGCGACTCTCAACTCTCAACACCAACTCCCTCTCAACTCTCTTCCGCCGACGTGGCTCAGCAGCGACAGCAGCGGTTTCGTAAACCGCCGGGCGATTGCCCCACGGGAGTGCAAGTCTCTCCGTCGGCCCCAGTTTGGATAAGGAAGGTATAAGGTATGAGGTATGAGGTATGCGCTGAAGTTGAGAGAGGCTTGTGTTGAGAGTTGAGAGGAGGCGGTCGAGGCTCTCTCAACTCTCAACTCTGATCTGCTCTCAACTGTTTTCATACCTCATACCTCATCCCTCATCCCTGTCCTCTGGCTCCCGTAGCTTAATTACCAGAGCGCGACGCTTCGAACGTCGGAGGTGCGGGTGAGAGTCCTGCCGGGAGCGCCACTTTCGATTTACGATTTATGATTTACGATTTACGAGTGTATTCCACGACCTGTGACTGATTCGCAAAATCGTAAATCGTAAATTTTCCGGCCGCGTTAGCCCAACCAGAAGAGGCGCCCCGCTCAGAACGGGGAGGTTGAGGGTGCGAATCCTTCACGCGGCACCAGCTTTGAGGTGGAATTAGTAATCAGTATTCAGTAATCGGTAATCAGTGTGCAGTTTTCGCCCACTGCGACACGCAATGCGGCGTTAAAAGGACTGAACACTGAACACAGATTACTGAATACTGATCACTGATTACTGAACACCTCCGCCCAACACGGAGGCCTCTCGCGCCACGCCGGCGTTGACACGCGCTCTCGTCTCGCTAGGCTCGCCGCAAGCCCGAGCAAAGCATGAGCGCATTATGAAGCCCCAGCCTTCGCGTCCGCGCGCCTTTACGCTCATCGAGCTG
>CAZZAQ010000055.1:0-12439 GCA_964652165.1 uncultured Bifidobacterium sp. | reverse complement strand
TGCAAGCGAGGTCGCTTGCAGGACTATGCCAGCCGGGTCGGCTGGCCCACTACGGAGAGTGTGCCCGATTGCGCGTTCGCAATGTCCGGAGGCGCCCCACATGAGTGGGCATCCGGCAAAAGGCTCGAATTTTCGCCGCCGTCCCCTACCCTTCCGGCCTCATGCCGAAGAAACTCTTGATCATCACCGACGACTCCGGGGAGTCGCTCGAGATCTATTACGCCCGGCAACGGTTCCTCGAAGCCGGCTGGCGTCCCGTGATCGCCGCCACCAAACGCAAGCTGCTGCATGGCGTCCTCCACGACTTCGAGCCGGACTGGAACACCTATGTCGAGCGGCCCGGCTACCGCATCCCGAGCGACGTCTCGTTCGCCCAGGTGAAAGTGGCTCAATACGCCGCGGTGCTCTGCATCGGCGGGCGGGCGCCGGAATTTCTGCGGCACGATCCGAAAGTCGTGCGTCTCGTTCGCGAGTTTCATCGCCGCGGCAAATGGATCTTCTCCATCTGCCACGGCATTCAGATTCTGATCGCCGCCGGAATTGTCCGCGGGAAAAGACTCACGTGCTACCGCAACGTGCGGCTCGAGCTTGAACAGGCCGGAGGCCGGTGGGTGGACCGCCAGAGCGTGCGTGACGGGCGAATCATCACTTCGCAGACCTGGGAGAGCCACCCCGAGTTCTACCGCGACATCTTTGCCGCGCTTGAACGGAGCTAGCCCGGTTATTTCATAGCTGCCATGAAGCACCCGCAGCCTGTAGCCGCCGACGTGAGGAGGCGGATTCGTTCCCCGGTTTCGTCCATCCGCCTCCTCACGTCGGCGGCTACTTCGGGTATGAACAAGGTGGGTTAACCATGCCAAACCGCCATTGCCACAACTGCGGCTGGGAATACGTGATTCCCGGCCCGCCCGGCCGCACCGAGAGCTGCCACCAATGCGGCGCCGACCTCGAGGTCTGCCTCAATTGCACCCACTACGACACGCGCGTTGCCCACCAGTGCCGCGAGAAGCGCGCCGATCCGGTGATGGACAAGCACATGGCGAACTTCTGCGAGTATTTCGAATTCATCCGCCGCGACTGGCAGGGCAAGGCGTCGGACAAACGCGCGGACGCGGCAAGGGAGAACCTCAGGAAGCTCTTTGACGATTGAACCTACTGAGCCTCTGGCCCCATAGGACACGGACGTGAGAGCCGTAAAAAGGCACAGAAGGCACAAGAGATGAAGGTAGAGGGGTCAGAGTGGGCGGGCTATCCACGCCCGGGGCATCGGGGTTTGGCGGCGGGGCAGAACGGCCAGCATTTTGCGCGTCGCCTTTAGCACGCGCCGCCAACTCCGAGCGACGAACAAGGAGTTCAAACTGCAAATCAGGGACAGGAATGGTAGCCGGCACCGCTCAGCGGCCCGCCAGATATCCTGGGATTTCCGCCGGCGTCGTAGGTCATGAGATTCCATTGGACCCGGTTCGTGACACACCCCACGTCTGGCAATTCGCAATAAAGTGGCATGAGCGATTGAAAAATGGCGTCCGTCACGATTTGCTGCGCCGCCTTGTAATCCATTGGGTCGCCGTCCGCGATCGTCCGGATCACGTAATTTGTTCCCACTCTCGTCTGGCCCACCGGCGGAGGCGGTACGGGCGCGGAGGTGCAGTCGCTGCGGAGGACCGCAGTGATAAAACCCCTCGAGACCACGCACGGATGCACATCGCAACCGCTCGCGGCGCATGCTGATAGCCGGGGAGTTCCGTCAGCGTCATACGTGGCGACATGCCATTGGGGTTGGCCGCTCACCTGGCCCGGTCCCGTACCACGTGGCAGAGCGCAATACCGTTGCATCAACGATTCAAAGACTTTATCCGTCACAAGCTCCTGGGCGTCCTCCAAGTCCGTCGCATCGCCGTCGGCAATGGTCATGATCACGGCATCGGTTCCAATCGCCACCTGGCCCACCGGCGGTGGCGGTGGGAGCGTAGCGGATGCACCGCGAATCACGGCAGTGATATATCCGTTGGTCACTCGGCAGTAGTGGTAAGCGGGCCCGCTCACCGGACTGCCCGATGTGCGCGGATTTCCGCCCGCATCGTAAGTCATCAGATTCCACTGGACCCGACTGCTGACGCATCCCTCGTCCGGCAACGCGCAGTAGAGCGGCATGAGCGACTCGAAAATGGCGTCTGTTACAATCTGCTGCGCTCCCGCATAATCCGTTGGATCAGCATCCGCAATAGTTTTGATCACGTAATCCGATCCCACTCGTATCTCGCCCACTGGTGGCGGCGGCGGGGCCGACGTGCATTCGCTGCGGAGCACCGCAGCGATATAACCTCTCGACACTACGCATGGATGCACGTCGCAACCGCCCGCGGCGCACCCCGACAGTTTGGCCGTTCCGTCCGCATCGAACGTGGCTACGTGCCATTGGGGCTGGCCGCTGATCTCGCCGGGTCCGGTGCCGCGGGGCAGGGCGCAATATCGCCGCATCAACGATTCAAAGACTTCATCGGTCGCAAGCTCTTGCGCGTTTTCGAGGTCTGTCGGATCGGTGTCCGCAATCGTCATGATCACAGCATCGGTTCCAATCGCCACCTGGCCCACTGGCGGCAGCGGTGGCAGCGTAGCGGATGAACCGCGCACTACCGCGACAATGTATCCATTCGTCACGGCACAGTAGTGGTAAGCGGGCCCGCTCAACGGACTGCCCGATATCCTGGGATTCCCGCCCAGATCGTAAGTCAGAAGATTCCATTGCACCCGGTTCGTAACGCATTCCTCGTCCGGCAATCCGCAATAGATTGGCATGAGCGACTCGAAAACCGAGTCCGTCACGAGCTGCTGCGCCCCGTGGTAATCCAATGGATCGGCGTCTGCGACCGTTTTGATGACGTAATTGGATCCCACCGCAATCTCGCCCACTGGCGGCGGCGGCGGCGCCGAGGCGCAGTCGCTGCGCAGCACGGCCGTGATGTAGCCAATCGTCGGCGGTCCTCCTCCCACGCCCGGCGAAGCAAGCGCCTCCACTTTGCGCAGGCGGAAGTAGCGCTGTCCTTCGTCCAGCGACACCTTAACTGCGCACTGGCCGTCCGCAATTGTGAACATTTGCGCGGCGCCTTCCCAGTCCGTGGCATCGAGACTTCGAGCCGATTCCAGCACGAAGTTGTCTGTCGAGAGCGGCCACCAAAGCGTGGCCTCGCTCTGGCTGCGCGCCACATTAAGGCGAACACCTTGTGACAACAAATCGGTGGATGAACATACGATGCAGAGCGTCAAGAGACAGGCCGTCCGCACCACCTTTGGCAAGGAGACGGGGTTCATAAACGAGATCAGCTAACTCTACTGCGAGTGAAAGTAAAGGGGGAAGTCTGCCAGGCTCCATGGCCCGCAGACTGCCATGAGATCATGTGTAGAGCGCTTCACTTATCAGGGCGAAGCCCCGTTTTCTTGAAGGGTCTGCCGCAATCTGACTCTGCCGCCTGACGGATTATTGCTGTGCGCTGTTCACGGGAGATCAAACCGGATCTGAGGAAGTCCTTGGATATCTCGGTAATTGCCTGGACGTACTCTCCGTGGCTTTGCCAGGGTCCGTCGCAAGGAGCCAGTTGCCCAATGCTGCAACCTGTGTCGTTGACAACATCTCCCGGAGGGGTGTTGGCACAGACATCCCGCAAGTCGGGTACACCGTCTGCATCGAAGTCTTCGGCTGCGATCTTCACGACCCAATAATCCTCGTGTCCAAAGTTGAGGCTTGTCTTGTTGCCGTTGGTGCTGGAAAGGGATTCGCCGCCGACAAGGAAGCCGCCATCCGAGGTTTGTTGAAGATCGAACAGCACCTCCGTTCCAGTTCCGCCCAAAGACAGTTGCCACAGGCTGTTGCCCAGCCCATCCGTCCGGACAACCCAATAGTCGCCACGCCCGAAACTCGGGCTGGTCTTGTTCCCAACACGGCCTGCGGCGGCAGTTTCGTCGGAAGTTCCGGCGAGGATAAATCCGCCATCGAAAGTGGTTTGGATCGAACGGAGACCGCTGGCGTCGCCACCCCCGTAGGCTTTGTCCCATAGAATCTCGCCATTGGCATCAGTGCGGACGACCCAGAAATCAACAAACCCCAACTTGGGACTGGTTTTGTTGCCAGTTGCACCGGAGGCGGAAGACCCTCCGAAGGCAAAACCTCCATCGCTGGTCTGCGCGAGGCTAACAAGAGCGTCCCACCCCGTGCCGCCATACGACTTCTCCCAGAGTCTGTTTCCATTCTGATCGACGCGAATTACCCAGAAGTCAGTGCTAGTATCGTTGGCGAGCCCGAAATTGGGACTCGTCTTGTTGCCACTGACCGAAGACCAGGACTGACCACCCAGAATGAAGCCTCCGTCGGCCGTTTGTTGTACAGCGTAAAGACGGTCGTCGCTTGCACCCCCGAATGTCCGATCCCACAATATGGAACCGTTTCTGTCGAGACGCACCAGCCAGTAATCCAGCAAACCGTAGTTGGGGGTGGATTTGTTTCCGCTGGCGCCTGAGGCAGACGAGCCTCCGAGAATAAAGCCGCCATCAGGGGTTTCCTCGAGGGAGCCAAACTCTTCGTTACGCACTCCTCCAAAGGATGCTTGCCAAAGTATGCCTCCGTCCGGATCCACGCGAATCACCCAGAGATCAAAGCTGCCTGGATTTCCCAGAAGGGGAGTTGTCTTGTTGCCGCTGATTCCAGATCTGGAAATGCTGGCAAGGATGAATCCTCCATCGCTCGCCTGCCGGATGGCGCAAGGCACTCCGTCCTGTGCGTCGCCTCCGAAGGTCTTCTGCCAGAGAATCTGTCCGTTCCCACCCAACCGAAGCACCCACAGATCGCTATACCCAAAGTGAGGAGTGGTCTTGTTCCCCGACGGCGGCGAGCCGGAAGTGCCACTCAGGATATATCCACCATCAAAGGTCGCTCGAATGGAGTACAGGGAGTCTCCGCTGTTCCCACCAAAGCTTTGGTCCCATGCTATGTAAGGGGCAGGCACTGAAGGAGCCGCGCCAAGGCTGACAGAAACAAAGCCCGCAAGGGCCACTGGAAGCATCATTTTCATAATCGTAGAACGCGTCCTCACGACGCGCGTTGCCCCGGTTCTTCATTGAGCGTGCATTTGGCGTGCCAGACGCGCGCTTCAGGGGCGATGGCAGGCCTTACCCTCCATTGATCCACGAGATTCACGCATTTGGCGTCAGAATTTCACGCCAAACTGTGTGTCCCAGCGAAGACAGTTCGGCCGCAACGCTTTTCAGGGGCCACAAAGCAAACGGAACCTAGACCGCGCAGCCACCGGAGCAGTTTCGAACTTCGGATCTCAGATTTCCTTCGGCCCTCGGAATTCGGGCTTCGAATTTCTCTCCCCACTCCTAGGAGTTCGGCGATGAGCCGAAAAAATCCCCACTGCAATTCGGCCGCCTCTGTGCAACCCTCGCTCCGCTTGAGCGCGCCAGCGACGAAGGACTCATTCCCGCCCGGGTTGAACAACGCGTTTTTCTTCGCGACGTTCAACGCGCTCTCCTTTCAGGTGGTGTTGGGCAGCCCGATGCTGCTCTACGCGAAGTCGCTCGGCGCCAGCGCCACCGTGCTCGGCCTGCTCACCGGGATGATGCCGCTGCTGGTTATTTTCCAGATTCCGGCCGCCAGCTACATCAGCCGCGTCGGCTATAAGCGCTTCGTTTACGCCGGCTGGGGGGTGCGCGTGTCGTTCATCTTCGTGCTGGCGCTGGTGCCGTTGGCGGGCGGATTCCTCGACGCGGCGACCCGCCTGGTGCTCATCCTGGCGCTGCTCTTCGGCTTCAATCTTTCTCGCGGCATTTCGAGCGCCGCCTGGCTGCCGTGGATTTCCTCGCTGGTGCCGGCGCCGGTGCGCGGGCGCTACCTGTCGCGCGAAGCGGGGGTCGTGAACGTTTCCTGCTTTGCGAGTTGCGTGTTGGCGGCCTTGTGCCTCGGGCCGGCGCCGAGGCCATGGCAATTCGCGCTCCTGTTCGCGTTCAGCGCGGTGGCCGGAGCGGTCAGCCTGGCATTCCTCAAGCGCATCCCGGAAGGAACGCCGCCCGGGGAGGAAAGCCAGTCGAAGGGCGCGGTGCCGTGGCTGGCGATGTTGAACTTTGCGCCGTTCAAGAAGCTCCTGCTGATGGTCCTCGTGTGGGCCGCGGCTTACGGCGGCATGCAGGCGTTCACGGTGCTTTACCTCAAGGACGCCGCGGCAATGAGCGAAGGCAAAGTCCTGCTCGTCAATTCGATCTTTTTCCTCGGCGGCTTGTGCAGCCTCTGGTTCCTCGGCTCGCGGCTCGACGGGCTGGGGAGCAAGCCGGTGCTGACGTTCTCGTTCGCCATCTGGCTGGTGTTGCAGGCCGGCTGGACGCTGCTGGCCGGCGGCGCGTTAACCGCCGGGTTGGCGCTGGTGCTCGCACTGCAGTTTCTGATGGGCCTGTTCGCCGCGCTGGTGCAAATGTCCAACACGCGGCTCGTCATGGCCATCGCGCCGGTGATGGGGCGGAACCATTTCTTCGCGCTTTTTTCCGTCGTGGCGAGCGTCACGCAAGGCCTGGCGCCCATCGCGTGGGGCATTCTCATCGACGCTCTTGGGACGCGCCGCGCGGGCTGGGCCGGACTGGACTGGAACAACTTCAGCATTTTTTTCGCGGCGGTGGGAGTGGTGTTCGTTGTCGCGCTGGTGCTCGCGCGCCGTCTCGACGAGCCGGAAGCCGCCAGCCTCGACAAGCTGCTCCGCGAAATCCTCGTCGACTCGCCTCAGCGCGTCCTCGTGCGGCTGTGGCAGAAGGAGTGAGCGGGAGCAACCGGCGCAGGGTGGTCGGGCAGTAATCAGTGGTCAGTAATCAGTATTCGGTATTCAGTATTCAGTCAGTTGCAAGGCGCGGCCTTGCTCGCGCCTCAGAATACTGAACAGTGATTACTGATGACTTCTTGTTCCACCCACCTCACCCCGGCGTGCGCAGTGGGGGGCGCAAATCAGATTTTGAAAGGCGTCTTCGTTATGAATCCCAACGGGATTCCGCAACGAAGCCCAGGGTTGCGAGGAACGAGCTACCCTGGGTGTAAGGCGCGAAAAACAACAACCCCAACGGGGTTGCGGCTACGCGCCATGTGTTCACCAGAGACGAAACCCCGTTGGGGTTTTGATTTATTGACGGTTGACCCAGGGTAGCTCGTTCCTCGCAACCCTGGGCTTTAGGACGCAATCCCTTTGGGATTGGCAGGCGTTCGTTCAAGACCTGATTTGGGCCCCGCGGTGGGGAGCGCCGCTTCTTTCCCTTGGAATTCCTGCGGCGTCCCGGTAACAAGTCCGCTTATGAAAACGACCCTGCCTAGCCTGCTTGTTCTCTCGCTCCTCTCGGCCGGCTGCACGAACGACAGGGTGTACGAACGTAATACATGCCCTTCCTTCGGCCGCCCCGGGCAGCCCTTCAACGGCCGCGACCTAACCGGCTGGGTCGCGATGCACGGAGGCGGCTGGACGGTTGAGGACGGCATCCTCGTCGGCCGCAACGGCACGAACTGGTCGACCAACCCGGAGCGGAGCGGCTCGTGGCTGCGTTCCGCCAAAGAGTATTCCAACTTCACCCTCGAAATCGAATATGCTATCAACGCCCGGGGCAACAGCGGCATCTTCATCCGCTCCGCCCTCGAAAAGAACCCCGCCTTCACCGGACACGAGATGCAAATCCTCGACGACCACGGCCGCGAGCCGAAGAAGTCCTCGACCGGTGCGCTCTACGACGTCATCGCCGCGTCGAAAAACATGAGCCGGCCGGCCGGCGAGTGGAACCAGGTCCGCATCGACTGTGACGGCCCGCGCATCCAGGTGACGATGAACGGCGAGGCCATCGTCGATTACCGGACCGACCGGCTGACCCGCGGCTACATCGGCCTCCAGAACCACGACACGAACGCCGTCGTCAGGTTCCGCAACATTCGCATCACGGAGCGTTGAACGTGGCCGGCGAGGTTTGCCGGGGAAGAAGTATTCCGTATTCAGTCCCGACATCCAGCGTTCGATCGCCGCACTGAACGATGAATACTGATTACTGATTACTGAATACTGACCACCGCCGGCCACGAGGTCACAATGCCCGAGACCGCCTTGCCCGCCTTTCTACAAAGCCGTGCCGACGGCGTTTACCTCTCGCTGAAAGTCCAGCCGCGCGCGTCGAAGAACGAAATCGGCGAAGTCGCCGGCAACGAACTGAAAGTGAAGGTCACCGCCCCGCCCGTCGATTCCGCCGCCAACGAAGCGGTGCTGCGATTGCTGGCGGAGACGCTCGATTGTCCGCGCAACGCCGTCCAACTAATCCGCGGCGCCACCGCGCGGCACAAGCAGGTGAGAGTGGTGGGGATGGTGGGGGAGGAAGTGGCAAAGAGGCTTGGTTCGCTGAGTCGTTAAAAGGTTGAAGCGTTAAAACGTTAAAAGGTCAAAGCGGCTAACCGCTATTTCCATAGGCTTGAGTCGGTAGCCGCCGACGTGAGGAGGCGGAAAACGCGAACGCACGGTTCATCCGCCTCCTCACGTCGGCGGCTACGATCGTCGGTGGAGAACTGCAGGCTAACCGCGTGCGGGGTCGCGCCACAGTTCAACGATTTAACATTTTAACGCTTCAACGAGTTACCGTCATTTCAGCTTTGGAAAGAACTCCCTCGCCGCGCCACACGTCGCGGCGCTCAACTCACCGAGCGAGCAGCCCTTCACCTGCGCCGCCACGTCGGCGATTTCCTTCACGCAGGCCGGCTCGCAGCGTTTGCCCCGGTACGGAATGGGCGCCAGGTAGGGACAATCGGTTTCGAGCATGAACTGGCCCATCGGCGTCGCGGCGAGCGCGTCCCGGATGTTCTGGCCGTTTTTGAACGTGAGAATGCCCGTGAAACTGACCAGCGAGCCCATCGCCACGATGCGCCGCATTGCCGCCGCGTCATCCGCGAAACAATGGAACTGCCCGCGCACGCGACCGGCGAACGGCCGCATCATCGCCAGGGTGTCTTCGAGGGCCGCGCGCTGGTGGATGACGCAATTCAATCCGGTTTCGGCGGCCACCTCAAGTTGCTGCTGGAAGATTTGCGCTTGCTTCCGTTTGTAAGTCTCGTCGTCGGCCGGGGTGCCGCCAGGCTGACGGCTTGGAAGCCGGTAGTAATCCAGCCCCGTCTCGCCGATGGCGACGACCTTCGGATGGTTCACAAGTCCGCGCAGGGCCGGCCGGAGATCCTCAGGCGCTTCGTTCACGTGGGTCGGATGCCAGCCAGTGACGGCGAAGACTCCCTCGAATCGTTCCGCCAGTGCGATGGCCCGACGGCTGCTCTCGACGTCGGTCCCAATGCTGATGATGCGCTCGATGCCCGCCGCGCGCGCCCGCTCGATCAGCTCGGGCAGGTCCGGCGTGAATTCCGGATAATCGAGGTGCGCGTGCGTGTCGAAAAACGTCGGCATGGCGGGGGCAATCGTAGGGCCGGAGGCCCGCGGGCACAAGATGGCGGAAGACGTGAAACGTGATGCGTGATGCGTGATGCGTGATGCGTGATGCGTGAAACGTGAAACGTGAAACGTGAAACGTGAGGGCGGTCGACACCCTGGAGACAGGGAGGACAGGCAGCGCGTCCGGCAGCTTTTACGTTTTACGTTTTACGTTTTACGTCCGGCTCCGCTTAGCTATTGAATCCTTGCCGGCGTTTTCCTAGGCTGCGTTCAACGAACATCAAAACCCCGGTGCGTTCCCAACCGACCATGAAAAAACTCTCCCTCCTCGCCGCCCTCGCCTCCGCCGCGCTGTTCGCCCTGACCGGCTGCAAAAGAAACACGGGAGACGTCATCCGGATTGGCGAATTCGCTTCGCTGACCGGCAAGGAAGCCGCCTTCGGGCGGTCCTCGCACAAGGGGACGATGATGGCCGTCGAGGAGATCAACGCCGCCGGCGGCGTGCTCGGCAAACAGCTCAAGCTCATCTACGAGGACAACCGCTCCACGCCCGGCGAGTCGGCCACCATCGTCAAAAAACTCATCTCGCGCGACAAGGTCATCGCCATCCTCGGCGAAGTTGCCTCAATCCGTTCGATTGAAGCCGCGCCGGTCTGCCAGGAAAACAAGATTCCCCAAATCTCTCCGTCCTCCACCAACCCTGAGGTGACGGCCAAGGGGGACTACATTTTTCGGGTCTGCTTCACCGATCCGTTCCAGGGCAAGCTGCTCGCGGACTTCGGCCGAAAAGATCTCAAGGCCCAAAAGGTTGCCGTTCTGACGGATGTGGCTTCCACCTACAGCGTCGGCTTGGCGAAGTATTTCAAGGAACCCTTCGTCGCCGGCGGCGGCACGATTGTGTTGGAGCGCAGCTTCAGCGGGGGCGACAAGGACTTCAAACCCCAGCTCACTGCCGTCAAGAACGCCAATCCGGACGCTATTTTTCTTCCGTGCTACTACACGGACGCCGCGCTTATCGCCGTGCAAGCGCGCCAACTGGGCATCACAGTGCCATTGTTCGGAGGCGATGGCTGGGAGGCGCCGGAGTTGTTGCAGATTGGAGGCGCCAACATGGAAGGAACGTTTTTTTCCACGCATTACTCCGCGGAGAACACTGCGCCGGCGGTCCAGACGTTCGTGACGAAGTTCAAGGCGAAGTACCAGAACGAAATCCCAGACGGGATGGCTGCCCTCGGCTACGACGCGGCCTATGTGCTGGCCGATGCCATCAAACGGGCCGGCGGCACGGACAGCGCCAAGCTGCGCGACGCCCTCGCGGCGACGAAAGACTTCGACGGTGTCACCGGCAAGACCACCATCGACGCCGAACGCAACGCCACCAAGGGGGCCGTCATCATCACCGTCAAGGATGGCAAGTTTAAGTACGTCAAGACCATCACGCCGTAGTCCGGCGCCTTGCGTCCGGGCGACGGCTCCGCCCGCGTGAAGCGGAGAAAATCCATACCCACCCCGCGGCCTGTTGAATCGGCGAAGCAAGGCCGAGGCGCCGCTGGCGACCCGAAGCTTCCCCGCTGGAAGAAACTGCTCTTCGGACTTGTCGCTTGCGCGGGCGTTCTGCTCCTGATCGAACTCGCCCTGGCGCTGGCCGGCGTGAAGCCCCTGCTCTTCGAGCGCGACCCGTACGTCGGCTTCACGTCCACGGCCCCCCTGTTCGTGAGGGATTCCGCCGACGCGGGCTTCTTCATTACCGCTCCGAACAAGCGCCGCCACTTCAATCTCCAGCGGTTCCTCGCGAAGAAGCCCGCGGGCGCTTTTCGCATTTTCTGCATCGGCGGCTCGACGACTTACGGCCATCCCTACGCCGACCCGACGTCGTTCTGCGGCTGGCTGCGCGAAATGCTGTCCAGGGCCGATCCGTCGCGCCGCTGGGAACTGATCAATTGCGGCGGCATCAGCTACGCCACCTACCGCGAGGCGCTGCTCATGGAGGAACTCGTCCATTACGAACCGGACTTGTTCATTATCCTCACCGGCCACAACGAATTCCTTGAAGCCCGGACTTACAGCAACATCATCCAGATGCCCGCGGCGCTGCGCGGCGCTGGCGCGCTTTTGAACCGCACCCGCACCGGCACGGCGCTCCGGCTGGCGCTGGACAAACTGCGCCGCGCGCCTCCGAAGCCCGCCACCAGCACCGCCCTGCCCGCCGAAGTCGAAACAATTCTGGAACGCGTCGCCGGTCCGCAGTCCTACCACCGCGACGAAGCCGGGCAAAAGAGCATTCTCGACCACTACCGTTTCAACCTGGCCCGCATGGTCGATATTGCCGCCAGCGCGGGCGCGAAAGTCATCTTCGTCAACCCAGCGTCGAGTCTTCGAAACTGCGCGCCGTTCAAGAGCGAGCACCGGCCGGGCATGAAGGAGGCGGAACTGCGCGCGTGGGACGGCCACTTCGCGCGCGCGGCGCAGGCCGCACAGGCGGGCCGGTGGGCCGATTGCCTGGCCGCGCTCGACCAGGCCGCCCGGCTGGACGACCGCCATGCCGGGCTGCATTACCTCCGAGGCGAGGCGTTCTGGGAACTCCAACGTTTCCCGGAGGCGCGCGCCGCCTACATTCGCGCCCGCGACGAAGACATCTGCCCGTTGCGAGCGCTCTCCCCGATGCTGGACACGATTCGTGAAATTGCCGCCAGCCGCGGAGCGGATTTCGTCGATTTCAACAAACTCCTGGAAGAGCGCAGCGCCCATCTCGTGCCCGGCGACGATTGGTTCCTCGATCACGTTCACCCGACCATCGAAGGCAACCGCCTCTTGGCCCTCGCGCTGCTCGACACCCTCGCGCGCCGCGGCATCGCCCGGCCCCATCCGGCGTGGAATGAAGCCGCCGCGCTGGAAATCAAACGCGCTGTCGAAGCGCGGATCACGCCAAAGGAACACGGCCAAGCGCTCTGCGCGCTGGCCAAGGTGATCGCCTGGTCGGGCAAGCACGGGGAAGCGCTCAACAT
>CAZZAQ010000054.1:12134-12496 GCA_964652165.1 uncultured Bifidobacterium sp. | reverse complement strand
ACGCGCGCCGGCATCAAGCTCGCGCCCGCGCGGCCCTGCCAGTTCACGACCACCTCCGATCTCTACGGCTGGCACAAGCAGGTGGATGGACGCTGGTTTCTCACGCTGTTTGTCGAGACCGGACGCATCAAGGACGCCGGCGCCTGGCGCATGAAGAGCGCGCTCCGACGTGCCGCAGAGCGGTTCGGCAACCTCGAATTCCGGCTTTCCGCCAACCAAAACGTCATCCTGGCCAACGTCGCGGAAACCGACAAGACCGCCCTCGACGCGGTGCTGGTCGAGCACGGCGTGCGCACGGAGAACCAGGCCAGCGTGCTCCACGGGGCCGCGATGGCCTGCCCCGCGTTGCCCACCTGCGGACT
>CAZZAQ010000054.1:6683-12124 GCA_964652165.1 uncultured Bifidobacterium sp. | reverse complement strand
ATCGAAAGGCTTTGCGCCGAAGTCGGCCTGGCGGGCGAGGAAATCATCATCCGCTCGACCGGCTGCCCCAACGGCTGCGCCCGTCCCTACACGGCCGAGATTGGCTTCGTCGGCAAAGCGCCGGGCCGTTACCAGCTCTGGCTGGGCGGCAATGCCTCCGGCACTCGCCTCAACAAGGTCTTCAAAGACGTGGTGAAAGAAGCCGATATTGAAACCGAACTTCGCCCCATCCTGGCGCGCTACGCGAAGGAGCGGGACAATGGCGAGCGGTTTGGGGACTGGTGTGAGCGAGCGCTTTTTCCTTCGCAGGCCTAGAACTGAATACTCTTTGCGAGAACACAAGTTTGGTATGCCTGAGACTACCCATAGAAAGCCATTTCGCCTGTTTGCCGCTCTTGAGGAGGAGCTTGCGGCGACGCCAGCCTTCTGGCGAAGCCGAACGCCCCATGAGCGACTGGAATATCTTCACCATATCCGCACCCTGAAATACGGCGAGGACGCAATGAATGCACCGATGGTTCGCTGCTACGGCTGGCGCAAGTTCGGACAGAAGCCGGACCCCAAGAACGTGGTTTATTTCTGACACCTGATTGCCATGACCCCCGACCCAGTCGCCAATGCCGATGCCGAATTTGCCGAGCAATGCCGCCGGCAGCTCGACCGCCCGCTCTCTACGCGGATCCGTTACGGCTTCAACCGCGTCTACAAGCCGGTGCTCGACGACGCGCCGTGGCGATCCTTTGCGACGATGGCCGAGTATCGCGCATGGTGCGCGGAGAACTTGCCCGAGTATCTCGGATTCAAGCCTGCCGCATGAGTCGTCCGGAATTTCACCCGCTACAGGCGGAAGAAATCGCCCGCGCGTTCAACGAAGCGGGCGTTGAGTATCTTTTTCTCGGCAAGAGCGGAGCCATTTTGCTTGGCTATCCCGGCACGACTCAGGATGTGGATGTGTTTCCCGCGCGAACGCCGGAGAATGGGCGGCGCATCGCGGGCGCCCTTCGCGGGCTCGGATTTGAAATCGGCGCGGAACTGGAAGCCGAAATCGTCGCGGGCAAGGATTTCGTGCAAATCAAGACTGGCCCATTCGACGTGGACTTGGTGTTCGCGCCCGACGGCATCGCCAGTTTTGCCGAGGCCCAGAGTCGGGGGGTAACCATTGGCATCTTTCGTGTCGCCAACCTCCGCGACATCATCGCCAGCAAGCGGGCCAGCGGACGGCAAAAGGACAGGATTGAACTGCCCCTGCTGGAGAGTTTTCGTACCGAATACGAGAAGCGAAACGCGGCGCCGCTTCGCTCCGCTTCCGATATCGCGCGGGACCGAACCGACAAGAAGTGAATACTCCCATGCCCCCTGATCAAATCGCCAAAGCCAACGCCGAGCTGCGCCACAAGTCACCGCTCGACATCGTGAAGTGGGCCGTCGCCCAGGCCAACGGCCGCGCCCTCGTCTCGACGAACTTCCGCCCCTACGAAGCCGTTATCCTGCATCTTTGCACGAGCGTGCAGCCGGATATTCCGGTGCTCTGGGTGGACCACGGCTACAACCGGCCGGCCACCTACAAGCACGCCGAGCAGCTCAAGGCGCTGCTCCAGTTGAATCTCAAGGCTTACCTGCCGCGCCTGAGCGCCGCGCATTACGACGCCGTTCACGGCGGCATGCCCGAGCCGACGCTGGAGAACGAGGAGCGCATCAAGGCGTTCAGCACCGTGATGAAACTGGAACCGTTCCAGCGCGGCATGAAGGAATTGGCGCCCGCCGTCTGGATCACGGCGCTGCGCAAGGTGCAGAACCCGAGCCGCGCCGGCCTCGACATCGTCACTTCCGACCCCAATTTTGGCGCCCTCAAAGTCGGCCCTGTCTTCCACTGGAGCGACGCGGAGATGGAACCGTATCTCCAAAAACACCAGCTTCCCAACGAGTGGGATTACTTCGATCCCGCCAAGGCGGATGAAAAGCGCGAATGCGGGTTGCACGCGAGTTGGGGCGGGTCGGCGTTGAAGGCGTGACACGAATTTCACGAATTGTCACGAATCACAATCATGGGTGAACTGCTCTACAAGGACGAATGCTTCAAGCTTGTGGGCCTCTGCATGGAGATTCACCGCGAATTGGGCAAGGGACACGATGAGGTCATCTACAAGGACGCTATGGTCGTTGAGTTGAGCCGTGCCAACATCCCGTTCTCACGCGAGAAAAAATATGAAGTCAGCTACAAGGGTGTCATCCTGCCGCATTTCTACTACGCCGATTTCGTGGTCTGGGACAGGATCCTGTTTGAAGCCAAGGCAGTCGAAAAACTGACGGACGCTCATGTGAAGCAGGTACTGAACTATTTGGCGGCTTCCAAACTCCGCCTTGGATTGCTGGTCAACTTCGGCGGCGACTCCCTGGAGTGGAAACGGATCATCCTCTGAAGAATTCGTGTCAATTCGTGAAATTCGTGTCTCTCCAAGTCTCGTGAAAGCCGTGTCTCAATGAGCAGCTACCACCTCGACCACCTTCAGTACCTCGAAACCGAAGGCATCCACATCATGCGCGAAGTCGCCGCGGAGTTTGAGCGGCCCGCGTTGTTGTTCTCCGGCGGCAAGGACTCCATCTGTCTCCTGCGCTTGGCCGAGAAGGCCTTCCGTCCCTCGGATATCCCGATGCCCTTCCTCAACGTGGACACGGGCCATCACTTCCCCGAACTGAACGAGTTTCGGGACCGCCGCGCCGCCCAACTCGGCGGCAGGCTCATCGTCCGGAAGGTCGAGGACGCCATCAAAGCCGGCATCGCCGTGCCGACGCCCGGCGAAATCAGCCGCAACCGCCTCCAGATCCCCACGCTGCTGGCGGCCATCGAGGAGTTCCGGTTCGACTGCGCCATTGGCGGCGCTAGGCGCGACGAGGAAAAGGCCCGCGCCAAGGAACGATTCTTCAGCTTCCGCGACGCCTTCGGCCAGTGGGATCCGAAGACCCAGCGCCCGGAAATCTGGAACATCTACAATGCCCGCGTCAGCCCCGGCGAACACATGCGCGTCTTCCCGCTCTCCAACTGGACCGAGATGGACGTGTGGGAATACATCCGGCGCGAGAAGCTGGAGGTGCCGGCGATTTACTTCAGCCACAAACGCCGGTGCGTGCGCCGCAACGGCCAGTGGCTGCCCGCCACCGTCCTCCTGCCGCCCAAGCCCAAGGAGGAGGTCAAGGAACTGGTCGTGCGCGTCCGCACCATCGGCGACATCATCAGCACGGGCATGGTCGAAAGCCCGGCCAACACCGTGGACGACATCATCGCCGAGATCGCGGCCGCCCGCGTGACCGAGCGCGGCTCTCGCGCCGACGACAAAGCCGGGGAAGCGGCGATGGAAGACCGGAAGAAGCAGGGGTATTTCTGAACGGCGCCTCACGCCAATGGTTTTCCGCGAAACCAAAGCTTTTTCCCGTCGCGTTGCCGAGTTGCTTTCGGACGAAGATTTCCGACTACTGCAAGTTTCGCTTTTGCTAAGGCCGGACCAAGGCAGCGTGATTCCCGGCGGTGGGGGATTGCGGAAGATGCGCTGGGCGCTTCCCGGACGCGGCAAAAGCGGCGGCGCGCGGATAATCTACTATTGGTTCGCCGCGGAAAGTGTCATCTTTCTGTTGTCGATGTATGCGAAGAACGAACAAGCCGATCTGAGCCGCGAGCAATTGAAGCTCCTGCGCCAGGCCGTCAAAGCCGAATTCAAATGAACGCGAAACTTTTCAAAGAATTGCTGGAGAGCGTGCGCGAAGCGGGAGCCGTCATGCGCGGCGAGCGTAAGGCGAATCGCGAGTCGAAGCTCAGCGTCCCGGACGTGAAGGCCATCCGCTCGGACCTCGGATTGTCGGAGGAGCAGTTCGCCGCCTTGCTGGGCGTGCGGGCCACCACCCTCCGCAACTGGCAGACCGGCAAGCGCAAACCCAAGGGCGCGATCTTTGTCCTCCTGCGCGTGGCTGAGAAACACCCGGAGGCGATTCTCGACGCGGTGCTGGCATGAGCGGGCACTGCGCCAATGGCCGCGGCGCTTTGGGAGGCGCCTCCCGCGTGGCCGAACGCGGCTCTCGCGCCCGCTGCAAATCCGGTGATGCTGGGATCGAGACCCGATGAAGCGGGCGCATTTTTGAGACTCAATAATTGGCAACGTTATGAATCGACGACCCAAACAAAAAGGCCGCTCGCGCCGGCCAGCCTTTATGCGGCTCGCTGGCGTGGTGACGGGCCCGCCTGATCTTTCGACCCGGAAAGGATTTAGTCCAGGGCCGAATGAGGCTCACTCACCGACGACAAAGCAGGAGAAGCGGCGAAGGAGGACCGCGAGAAGCAAGGGTATTTCTAACGCGCCCCGTTCGGCTCAAGCGATTCTATGAGAGGGTTTCCTGCGCGACTTCATGTTCTTCTGGCCAGGGACTCCCAGGTTGGTGTCGTGCTTCGTCGTGGACCGTCCAAGAGCGTATGCTCGGTGCTTTGGAATCGAAAGACAGACGAGTTCAAACTTGGACAGTGGCTGCGAGGAAGGATTTACGAACGGCGCTCTGACATTTCACCCGACGGGCGATTCATGATTTATTTCGCGATGAACGGCCGCTGGGAATCCCGAACTAAAGGTTCTTGGACGACCATCTCGAAGCCCCCTTGGCTAAAAGCCCTCGTCTTGCTCAGTAAAGGCGACTGCTGGCATGGAGGCGGGCTTTTCACTTCCGACCGGAATTATTGGCTTAATGATGGTTACGGCCACCGTGTGCTTCAAGACAGTTCAGCAGTGCAACGAGACGAGAGGTTTCGTCCAGCAGAGTATTATGGTGGGGAGTGTCCCGGCGTTTACTTCGTCCGCCTGCAGCGCGACGGTTGGGTGATGAAACAGTCCGTTTCCGATGATGAATTCACAGTATTCGAGAAAGCGCTGTGTAAGGGTTGGGTACTTCGGAAGTATGCTCATGCGCAAGTCGGCGCTCCCCCAGGCAAAGGCTGCTATTGGGACGAACACGAACTCGAACACGCGGAGTCGGGTAAGACGATAGATGGATCGAAATGGGAGTGGGCAGATCTTGACGGCAAGAAGTTGGTTTGGGTGGAAGACGGCTGTTTGTTTCGCGCGGCGATAAAGGGAAGCATCATCGGCGAGCGCAAGTTACTCCACGATTTCAATGAAATGAAATTTCAAGCAGTCGCCGCACCTTATTGAGATAGCACGATTGAACAAGAGAAGAGTCATGCCCCACTCCGCCCACCCCATCGAAATCCTCCGCTTCAACACCTGCGGCTCCGTGGACGACGGCAAGTCCACGCTCATCGGCCGGCTCCTCTACGACTCCAAGTCGCTGATGGAGGATCAAATTGAAGCCCTTGAACGCTCCGCCGACATCACCGGCGGCGGGCAGATCAACCTCGCCAACCTCACCGACGGCCTGCGCGCCGAGCGCGAGCAGGGCATCAC
>CAZZAQ010000054.1:1896-6673 GCA_964652165.1 uncultured Bifidobacterium sp. | reverse complement strand
CATCACCATCGATGTCGCCTACCGCTACTTTGCCACGCCCCGCCGCAAATTCATTGTCGCCGACACCCCGGGCCACGTTCAGTACACCCGCAACATGGTCACCGGCGCCTCGACCGCGAACCTCTCCATCGTGCTCGTCGATGCGCGCCAGGGCGTCATCGAGCAAAGCCGCCGCCACACCTACATCGCTTCGCTCCTGCGCATCCCGCACCTGGTCATCGCGGTCAACAAGATGGACCTGGTGGACTGGAGCGAGGACCGCTTCCTGGAAATCCGCGACACCTTCGAGTCATTCCTCCCGCTCCTGGACATGAAGGACGTGAAGTTCATCCCCATCAGCGCGCTCAACGGCGATAACGTGGTTGAACCCTCCAGGCACACGCCCTGGTTCGCCGGCCCGACGCTGCTGGGCCATCTCGAATCCATCTCCATCGCCTCGGATTGGAACCTCAACGGCTTCCGCCTCCCCGTCCAATGGGTCAACCGTCCGAACAACCCGCGCGACGAAAAGCTTCACGACTTCCGCGGCCTTAGCGGCCAAATCGCCGGCGGTATCGTGAAGGTCGGGCAGAAAGTGCTCGTCCTGCCCAGTGGCATGAAAAGCACCGTCAAGGAAATCTGGACTTACGACGGCCTGCTTGAGGAAGCCTTCTGCCCGCAGAGCGTCACGCTCGTCCTCGAACACGACCTGGACGTGAGCCGCGGCGACGTGATTATCGGTCCGGAAAACCTTCCCGGCATGAGCGCCGATTTGCGCGCGCGCGTCTGCTGGATGAGTCCGCGCCCGCTCCAGGGCGGCCGGAAGTATTTCCTCAAGCACACCACACAGACCGTGCAAGCTTTCGTCACCTGCCTGGAAAGCCGCATCCACATGGACAATTTCCAGCCCGACACGGCAGCGACCGAACTGGCGATAAACGACATCGGCGAAATCCGCCTCAAAACCGCCAAACCGCTCATCTTCGACGGCTACGCGCACAACCGTCTCACCGGCTCCTTCGTCCTCATCGAACAGGGCACGAACCAGACTGTCGCCGCCGGCATGTTGCTGCCGCCCAGCGAACTGGTGAAGACCGAGTACGAGGATTTTACGATTTAGGTTCAGTCCTCGACCACGCTGCGGATATCACCTGACATCAGCTTCGTCTTGAGAGTTTGGCCGTGGCGTGTCTCGGTGGCGGAGCGGAGCACGCGCCCGCTCGCTGCGTCCGTCGTGATCGAGTAACCCCGGGCCAACACGTTCTCCGGAGAAAGCAGCTTCAGTCGCGCCTCCATCGTTTCAAGCGCGCTTCGGTTTTCCTTGAGACAGCCACGGGCCCGCTCGCACAGGCGCCGATGCCATTCGCGGACGGTTTGCCGGCGCTGCTCGAATGCGGCAGCCGGGTGCGCCCGGCGCAGTCGCCCGCGCAGTCCGGCGAGCGTCGTCTGGCCCAGCCGTACGCCGCCACGGAGCGCGCGAGCGAGCGACGCGCGCAAATCGTCGAGGTACTGCATCCGCTCCTGAACCCAGCGTCGCGGGTGCAGACGGCCGAGCCGCCGCGCGACGGCGTCGAGATCTTCGCGGTCCGATTCGAGGCGGCTTCGGATGAGCTGGCGCAACCGCCGCGCGGCGTCGCTCACGAACTGCCGGCTGGCAAACGCGCCTTCCGTGATGATTTCCGCCGCCGCGCTGGGCGTGGCCGCGCGCACGTCCGCCACGAAGTCGCTGATGGTGAAATCAATCTCATGGCCCACCGCCGACACTACCGGCAACAAGGATTCGAAGATTGCACGGGCCACGACTTCCTCATTGAACGCCCACAAATCTTCGAGGCTGCCGCCGCCGCGCGTAACAAGAATCAAGTCCAGCCCGTACCCCGCCGGCTGCGCGGCGCTCCACGAGTTCAGCAGGCGGATGCCCTCCGCGATTTCGGCGGCCGCGCCCTCTCCTTGCACGCGGCACGGCGCGAGCACGATTTCCAGGCCGGGCTGGCGCCGTTCAATCACGTGCAGCACGTCGCGAATGGCCGCGCCGGTCGGCGAGGTGACGATGCCGAGCCGCTGCGGATAGCGGGGCAGAGGACGCTTCCGCTCCTGCGCGAACAATCCCTCGGCCTGCAACTTGCGCTTGAGTTTCTCGAAAGCCAGTTGCAGCGCGCCCAGCCCCTGCGGCTCGATGGCGCTCACGATGAGCTGGTACTGCCCGCGCGGTTCGTAAACCGTGAGGCTCCCGTTGAGCAGCAGCTTCTGGCCGTCCTGAAGGAACTCGCGGTTTGCCGCCGCTTCGCCGCGGAAGAGCACGCAGCTCAACTGCGCCGCCGCGTCTTTGAGCGTGAAGTAAACGTGTCCGCTCGCCTGCGCGCGCAGGTTGGTGACCTCGCCCGTGACCCACACCTCGCCGACCTCCTTTTCGAGCAGCCGGCGCACGGTGGCGGTGAGTTCCGACACCGAGAGCACCCGGCGCGTCTGCTCCACCGGGAACAGCTCGCCGAAGTCCCATTGCGATTTAGCGGTTCGTGACATGGGGAACAATGCGTTCGATACGCGCCACGACTTGCGTCGAAAGTTTTGTGCGGAATGCCGGCCCGTGAATCCCCACCAATACGTTCGCGGCTGCGAAACTCACATCGTATTCGGGATCGTCCAGAAGCCGCACCAGATCGGGCACAGCATCGAGAGCATTAGAACCCATTCTGGAAATCACGTAGGTCGTATACGATCGCACGCGATAATAATCATCCCGTAAAGCGCGACGGAGTGTCGGCAGGGCTGCGGCATCCAACGTTTGCTTCATTTCACTTAGAAGCCGGGCCGTAACCCTTCGGACTTCTGGATCTGAATCTTCCAAGAGTTTGAGTATTTCCGGGATGAACTCATGTGTGTAGGGGTTCGTCGATAGGTTGTACATTGCGGCCCAACGCAGGTCTTGAGGATGGTCAGGCGCCGGAAGCACCTTCCGCAGAGCTGATGGAAACTTTGCTCGGAGTGCCAGATACCGACCGCTCATGCTCCTGTCGCGTCGACCCAGTGCCCTGACAACAAATGGCATCGCCGCCGGGCCCATCTTCTCCAGTGCCTGTTTTGCCTCAGTAGTGTTTTGGCTCGTGTTCGCAGCTTGCAGCAGCCAACTCTCCACCGTCCGCCCCTGATACCTCGGCTGCCGGTCGAGCAACTTCGGGACGGTGAATAGCAGCACCACGGCGGCGCAGAACACGATGAGAATCCGCTTCGCGCGGCAGCGGCCGGGCGCAACACGTTTGGCCGGTGCGCCCGGCTCGGCTGCTCCCTCTCCTCCCTCCGAGGGAGGAGAGGGCCGGGGAGAGGAGGGCCGATTGTCCAGGATTTCCCCTCTCCCCAGCCCTCTCCCCGCTCCTTCGTCGCGGGGAGAGGGAGACAAATTGGCAGCGGGCGACGGCTTCCCTTTCGTCCGATCAAAAGTGTCTGCCTTCTCTGTGCTCATTCCGGCAGTTCTTCGGAAATTCGCTGGATGCTCCGTGCGCGGCCGGTCTCTTCATCCACGTCGATGAGCGCGCCCTGGAGCAGCACGCGCTTGCGGGCGACCTCGAACTTCTGCGGCATGTGGGTGACGAAGCGGCGGATGACCGGCTCGACTTCGCGGCCCAGCACGCTGTCGTGCGGGCCGGTGAACCCCGCGTCGCACAGGAACGCAGTGCCGCCTGGGAAGATTTGCTCGTCGGCCGTCTGCACGTGCGTGTGCGTGCCGATCACCGCGCTCACCTGCCCGTCGAGCATCCGGCCCAGCGCAATCTTCTCCGAGGTCGCCTCCGCGTGGAAGTCGAGGAGGATGACCTTCGTCTGCCCGCGCAAACGCGCCACTTCGGGCGGGACGACGGCGAACGGATTGTCGAGGTCGGGCATGAACGTGCGCCCCTGCGCGTTCACGACGGCGAACGTCGGCCTGCCGTTGCCGCTGAAGACATGGCTTCCCTGCCCCACGGTGCCGGGCGGATAATTGAGCGGCCGCAGGAAGCGCGGCTCCCCTTCGAGCAGGCCGAGAACTTCCTTCTGGTCCCACAAATGATCGCCGCTGGTGATCGCGTCGATGCCCGCGGAGAAGATTTCCTCGGCGATCTTGGGCGTGATGCCGGAGCCACCGGCGGCGTTTTCGCCATTGGCCACGACGGCGTCGAGGCGATGCTGGAGCCGCAACAGCGGCACGAGCGTCTTCACGGCCCGGCGACCCGGCTCGCCCACGATGTCTCCGATGAACAGAATCTTCACAAGGCTGAGAGTAAAGGCGCGGACGGGAGGGGCAAGGAAAAGGGCTGCGGCGTGATACGTGATGCGTGATACGTGATGCGTGATGCGTGAGGCGTGAGGCGTGAGGAGTCGGAGAAGCAACGCCCCGCGTGGTCCTGACTCCTGATTCCTCATTCCTCAGTCTACGCTTGTCAATTCGGCCGGCCCTGGCAACGACGATTGAACTCAACCGCGTCCGCATAACGCACGCCGGTGCCGCCAAAAATGTCGAGCGCCGAACCGATGGTGAGGTCGATGCGCCCGCGGCCGACGCGAGTGACTTCCTCAAGGTCCGCCAAGGACTTCGCGCCGCCGGCGTAGGTGGTGGGAATTGGCGTCCACTCGGAGAGCCTGGAGACAAGTTCCGAATCGATGCCCCGGCACAGCCCCTCCACGTCGGCGGCGTGGATGAGGAATTCGGCGCAGGAACCGGCGAGCCGGGAAAGCGTTTCGCGGGTGATCTTCAGGTCGGTGAACTTCTGCCAGCCGTCGGTGACGACGAAGTCCATGTCGGAGCTGTTCACGTCGGGGACGAGCA
>CAZZAQ010000054.1:0-1886 GCA_964652165.1 uncultured Bifidobacterium sp. | reverse complement strand
ACGAAGTAGTCGTCGCCACGCCGGCGGCAGCTCAAGTCGAGCACGAGCCGCTCGCGTCCGATGGCGGCGGCCAGTGACTCAAGGCGCTCCGCATCCAGGCGCCCGTCGCGAAACACCCACGAGGTGACGATGACGTGCGAGGCGCCGGCGTCGAGCCAACTTCGGGCATTGTCGATGTGGATTCCGCCCCCGACGTGCAGGCCGCCTGGATAGGCCCCCAGCGCGTCCCGGGCGGCGGCCTCATTGCCGGGGCCGAGCATGATGACGTGTCCGCCTCGCAGCCCATCGCGCTTGTAGAGTTCCGCGAACCAGGACGCGGGTCGCTCCGAAACGAAATTCGTCCGGAGCCGGCTCGCGTCGTCGCCGAGCGTGCCGCCGACGATTTGTTTGACCTTCCCGTCGTGAAGGTCGATGCACGGACGAAACACGGCCCGATCTCGGAGGAAAACGCGGCGCAGTTCAAGCACGGGCTTGCGGTGCGCCACTCTCCCGGCTTGGTATCCGCGCGCCGGGGTGTTAGTCCCACCGCGTGCCGCACATTCACGAGAAGATCGATTTCACCGTAGCCATCGTTGTCGTCCACGAGGGGCGGGTGTTACTCGTCCATCATCGCACGCTGGACAAGTGGCTGCTGCTGGGCGGGCACATCGAGTTGGACGAAGACCCGGAGCAAGCCGCGCTGAGGGAGGCGCGGGAGGAGAGCGGCCTTTCGGTCGAGCTGTTGGGCGAGCGACCGCCCACGACCGGGCCGGGCACACGGGCCCTGATCGCGCCGCGCTTTCTCGACATTCATCGCATCAACGAAACGCATGAGCACATCGGGATGATTTATTGGGCACGGCCTTGTGAACACGATGGTGGTAAGGTGGCGCTGTCCAACGGCGAGCATCACGACATCCGCTGGTGCCTGGCAGCGGACCTGGATTCGCTCCTGCCTCCGATGAGCCAGTCGGTGAAGTGGTATTGCCGCAAGGCCATTGAGGAAGTTTCGGGCTTCGGGTTTCGGGTTCCGGGTTCCGAGTAACGTTTCACGGTTCACGCATCACGTTTCAGGTTTCACGCAACACGCAACACGCAACACGTTCCCATGTCCCCACGCCTGTTCCTGACCGGCTGCTTCACGCTCGAAGCGCTCAACGCGCTCGGGACGACATGGTATTTCTTCTACATTTACTTTTTCACGGAGGCGAAATTCGGTTTCGGCAAGCTGCAGAACCTGGCGCTGGCCGCGACACTGGGGATGGCATACGCGTTGGCGTCCTGGCTGGGCGGGAAATTCGCGCAGCGGCGCGGATACTTCACGGCGCTGGGCATCGGGTCTGCGGTGATGGCAATTTGCCTGGCGATAGGGAGCATGGTCACCTCGCTTGCGGCCCACCTGGCGGTGACGTTCGCGAGCATCGTCGCGATGGCGCTCACATGGCCGGCATTGCAGGCGTTGGTGAGCGAAGGCCAGCCGCGGGCCCGGCTGATGACGAGGTTGGGGATCTACAACCTGGTTTGGTCGGGGTTCGGCGCAGTGGCTTATTTGACCGGCGGGGCGATGATCGAATCGTGGGGGCCGCGGGCGCAGTTTCTCGTGCCGGCGGCGTTGTTCGCGGCGCAGTTCGCGCTCATGCTGTGGCTGAGACGTGTGACGGCGCCGCGTGGTTTGGGTGAAAGCGCCGATACCGGCGGGGCGACAGGAGAGGCGTCGATACCGGCTTCCTCCGTAGCGCCAAGAACGTTTCTGCGCATGGCATGGGTGGCGAACCCGTTCGCTTACCTGGCCATCAACACGATCGTCGCGATGGGACCGAGCATCGCCAACGCGCTGTCGCTGTCGCCGCGTTACGCGGGTTACTATTGCTCGATCTGGATGTTCGTCCGCGCGGGGGCATTCGGGC
>CAZZAQ010000053.1:0-12507 GCA_964652165.1 uncultured Bifidobacterium sp. | reverse complement strand
GCGCTCACGCAACTGACCGGCGCCAGCGGGCCTTCGATGTAGCGGATGACTTCGGCGAGCGTGACGCGTTCGGGCGGGACTTTCAGCCGGTAGCCGCCGGCCACGCCGCGCTTGCTCTCGACGATGCCGGCGGACTTGAGGTCGTTGAGGATTTGCTCGAGGAACCGCTTTGGAATGTTCTGGCGTTTGGAGATTTCCTGGATGCGGACCACCGAATCGTCCTCAATGTAGTCGAGTCCGAGCACGAGCAGAGCCCGGAGCGCGTATTCGCCTCGCAAGGATAACTTCACGGCAGAATCCTAGAATGTACATCAAAATAATCAAGAATTATTGTGTTCAAAATCTTTGCTTTACAACATATTGTGAATTAGTAAACAGGAATACAGATAAAAGTCTATTTACATAGTAGAGATTAAATGTAAGTTGCGCCCTGTCATGCAAACAACGCAGTCCCAATCGTCACGCGCAGAGCCAACCCGCTGGCTCGTTGTCGTGGCGGAACAGATGTCCAAGCTGCCCACCGGGGAGGAGGGTGTCATTTTTTCGCGTGTCCAATTTGCGTTTTGACTTCATCCTCTCCACCAACCTCCAAACAAGAGACTCATCATGAGAATTCCCATTTTCCTCGCCGCAAGCCTGACGCTGGCCGGACTTGTATCCGGCGCGACCGCCAAAGACATCCGGCTCCTCAACGTCTCCTACGATCCGACGCGGGAGTTGTACACCGATTTCAACGCTGCCTTCGCCCGGCATTGGAAGGAAAAGACCGGCGACACCGTCCGCATCCAACAATCCCACGGCGGCTCCAGCAAACAGGCCCGCTCGGTCATCGACGGGCTGCCGGCGGATGTCGTCACGCTGGCGCTGGCGTATGACGTGGACGCCATCGCTGCCCGGAGCCGACTGCTCCTCACCAACTGGCAGCAACGACTCCCCCATAACAGCGCGCCCTACACTTCGACCATTGTGTTCCTCGTCCGAAAGGGCAATCCCAAGGGGATCAAGGACTGGGACGATTTGGTGAAGCCCGGAGTCTCCCTGATTCCGGCCAACCCAAAAACGTCAGGCGCGGCGCGCTGGGCCTATCTGAGCGCCTGGGGTTACGCGCTGAAAAAGCATGACAATGACGAGGCCAAAGCCAAGGACTTTGTCACCAGGTTTTACAAGAACGCAGCAGTGCTCGATTCCGGGGCCCGAGGCGCCGCCACCACGTTCATCCAGCGAGGAATTGGCGACGTGCTGGTGTGCTGGGAAAACGAGGCTCATCTGGCGCTCAAGGAATCCGGCGCCGAAAAACACGAGATCATCACGCCCTCCGTGAGCATCCTCGCCGAACCGACCGTGTCGCTCGTGGACAAGGTGGCGAAGAAAAAGGGGAACGAAGCCGTGGCCAGGGCTTACCTGGAATATCTCTATTCCGACGAAGGCCAGGACATCGCGGGGAAGAACTTCTATCGCCCGCGCTCGGAATCGGCCCTGGCCAAGTACGCCAGCCAGTTCAACAAAGTGGATCTGTTCACGATCGACGACGTGTTCGGAGGCTGGCACAAGGCGCAAGCGAAGCATTTCAATGACGGGGGAATCTTCGACCAAATCTCCCGGGCCAACCGCTGAACGGCATGAACGACCCGCTCATTCGCCGTCCCGGGTGCATCTTGGCGCTGCCCCCGATTTCTCCCTCTCCCCGCGACTTGGGAGCGGGGAGAGGGGGAATTCTCGAATGTAACGGCCCTCCTCTCCCCGACCCTCTCCTCCCTCGGAGGGAGGAGAGGGAGCGCGGCCACCGTTTGTCGAGGCAAGGTCGGGATGCGCCCCGTCGCCCCACCATTCCTTGGAAATCCTTGGCGGCGGAGCCGGCCTTCCGGTAGGCTCCGCGGCGCGTTCGTTCCCGCATGGCTGCCCGCAAGAACAATCCGCTGCCCGGCTTCGGCCTGACGCTGGGCTATACGATTTTTTACTTGAGCGTGATCGTATTGATTCCCCTGGCCGGGCTGTTCGTTCGCGCCTTCGAGATGCCGCTGGCGGAGTTCTGGCGGCTGGCCATGACGGATCGGGCGCTCGCGGCCTACAAGCTCACCTTCGGCGCCTCCCTCATCGCGGCCCTGGCCAACGCGGTGTTCGGCGTCATCGTGGCCTGGGTGTTGGTGCGCTACGAATTCCCTGGCCGGCGGCTGCTCGACGCGCTGGTGGACTTCCCCTTCGCGCTGCCCACGGCCGTGGCCGGTCTGACCCTGGCGAATCTCTTCGCCCCAAACGGCTGGCTCGGCCGGTGGCTGGTGCCGCTGGGGATTGAAGGAGCATTCACCCCGCTCGGCGTCATCATTGCGCTCACCTTTGTTGGCATGCCCTTCATCGTCCGCACGCTTCAGCCAGTCCTCGAACAATTCGAGCGCGAAGTCGAGGAATCCGCGGCCACGCTGGGCGCCAGCCGGCTGCGGACCTTCTTCCAGGTCATCGCGCCCACGTTGCTGCCGGCGATCATCACTGGCTTCGCGCTCTCGTTCGCGCGGGCGATCGGCGAATACGGCTCGATAGTGTTCATCTCGGGCAACAAGCCGTTTCAGACCGAAATTGCGCCGCTGCTCATCGTCTTCCGGCTGGAGGAATACGACTACGCCGGCGCCATGGCCATTGCCGTGGTGCTGCTGGTCATCTCCTTTGCCCTGCTCATCACCATCAATCTGCTCGAACGCTGGGCGAGCCGCTTCCAACACTGAGACCACCCATGGACGGAGATCTCAGCACCAACAATCCCGACGCCACCGCGAAATCCCAGCGCGGGACCGAGGAATCGCCTTTCGCGAAGTGGCTGCTCATCGGCGTCGCCGGCGTGTTCCTGGGCCTGTTTCTGCTTCTGCCGTTGGCTAACGTCTTCGCCCAGGCGCTTGCCAAGGGCTGGAGCGCCTGCTTTGGCGCGCTGCGCCACCCGGACTCTATAGCAGCCGTTCGGCTCACGCTGCTGGTTGCCGGTATCTGCGTTCCGCTCAACGTCCTCTTCGGCCTGGCTGCGGCGTGGTGCATCGCCAAGTTCGAGTTCAAAGGCAAGTCGCTCCTGATCACGCTCATCGATCTTCCCTTCTCGGTGTCGCCGGTCGTGGCAGGACTTATCTACATCGTCATGTTTGGGCTGCAAGGCTTCTATGGCCGGTGGCTGGCCGAGCACGACATCCAAATCATCTTCGCCGTGCCGGGCATCGTGCTGGCCACGGTTTTCGTGACGTTCCCGTTCGTCGCCCGGGAACTGATACCCGTCATGCAAGCCACGGGCCGCGACCAGGAGGAAGCCGCGCTCACGCTGGGCGCCAGCGGCTGGAAGACCTTTTGGCACGTCACTTTGCCCAGCGTGAAATGGGGTATGATCTACGGCATCATTCTGTGCAACGCCCGCGCCATGGGCGAATTCGGGGCCGTCTCGGTCGTTTCGGGCCACATCACGGGCATCACCGACACGATGCCCTTGCGCGTGGAAAAACTATACAACGAATACAACGCCGTTGGCGCCTTCGCCGTGGCCAGCATCCTGGCCTTGTTGGCCCTGCTGACACTCGGTCTGAAGACGTTGCTGGAGTGGAAACAGGCGCGGGAATTCGCCCAAACGCAGACCGTGGTCAACGACAAGTGAAACGTAAAACGTGAAACGTGAAACGTAAATCCGCCGCACACGCTCGCCGCCCACTCGCGGCAGTTTTCCCCCACGTTTTACGTTTTACGTTTTACGTTTTACTCTTCCCTCCCCGATGAGCATCGAACTGCGCCGCGTCAGCAAGCGTTTCGGCGACGTCACTGCCGTCCAAAACGTCAGCTTCACCGTCCAGGAAGGCGAGTTGCTGGCGCTGCTGGGCCCCAGTGGGGGCGGCAAGACCACCGTCCTGCGCATGATCGCCGGCCTGGAAGTGCCGACCCAGGGCGACATCTTCGTCCGGGGCAAGCGCGTCAACGACGTGCCCGTTCAAAAACGCAACATCGGTTTCGTCTTCCAAAGCTACGCGCTGTTCAAGACCATGAACGTGTTCAAGAACATCGCCTTCGGACTGCGGATCAAAGGCTGGCGGCGCCTCGACATCGCGGCCCGCGTGGCCGAATTGCTCGAGCTGCTGGATTTGCGCGGGCTGGAGCGGCGGTTTCCCCACCAGCTCTCCGGCGGCCAGCGACAGCGGGTGGCCATCGCCCGCGCCCTGGCGCCCAAGCCCAGCGTGCTGCTGCTCGACGAACCCTTCGGCGCCGTCGATGCCAAAATCCGCCAGGACCTTCGCGAATGGCTGGTGAAACTACAGGAAGACCTCCGGCTCACGACCGTCTTCGTCACACACGATCAGGAGGAAGCGATGGAAGTCTCCAACCGCACGGCCATTTTCTCGCGGGGACACCTGGAGCAAATCGGCACGCCGCGGGAGGTGTACGAGCAACCGGCCAATGAGTTCGTGGCCCGCTTCATCGGCGTGATGAACGTGCTCGAACTGGAGGTCCAGCGGGGCGTGGGCCGGGTCGGCGAACTGCAGTTCACCGCCGAGGGCTACCCCGACGGCGAGCGCATCCGCATCGGCTTCCGGCCCTTTTCCGTGCAGATTTCCACCGACCTGACGCAGTATCCTTATCCGGCCGTGGTGCGGCACACGTTTTTCCTTGGCGTCATGCTCCGGTTGGAACTGGAGCTGCCCTCGGGCCTCACCCTGCGAGCGCGCATGACCAAGGAGGATTACGCCCGCCTGGCCCTTTACGACGGCCGCAAGGTTTCGCTCCACATCCGCAGTTACCGCATTCTTTCCAGGGAGCACGAGCCGCTCAATCCCGAATTGACGATGCCCGAGAAAGCCGCCCTCCACATCGGCGAAAACATATGATTTCCAGCTTGCCTTTTTGAGGTCTGGCCCAAAGATTCACGCCCCTTATGGATTCGCAGGCAGCGCCCTCGCACGTGAGCATCAACATTCGGACGTGGATCGAGGTCCACAAGATGCGCCTGCTCTACGGCAGCGGTGCCGCGCTGGTGTTGATCGTCGCCGTGTCGGTCTTCCTCCAGTTCCAGGCCAACAAGGAAGTCGCCGCCAGCCAGGCGCTTTCTGAAATCCGTGTGCCGTTCAACCCGGCCACGGCTCCCCCGCCGGACGCGGCGCAGAAGCTGTTCGACCTGGCCAACCAGCACAAAGGCACCAAGGCCGCCGCGCGTGCGCTCCACATGAGCGGCGGGCTCCTTTTCGTCGAGAAGGACTATGCTCGCGCCCAGGAACGGTTCAACGCACTCATCCAGACTTACCCCGAAAGCCCCTGGGTGCCGGATGCCAATCTGGGCATTGCCGCCTGCCTGGAGGCGCAGGGCAAAACCGACGATGCCATCAAGAAGTACGAGGACATCCGCAAGCGCCATGCCAGCTCGACCATCCTCGACGACGCCAAACTCGCCCTCGCCCGGCTCTACGAAAAGTCCAACCCGACCGAATCGTGGAGACTGTATGAGGAACTGCTCAATGCCGACCGCAACAGCGGTATGTCCGCCGAAGCCGGCCTCCGCCAGGAAGAGTTGGTGAAACGGAATCCGGAACTGGCCAGCCTTCGCCAGCCGCCGCCGGCCCCAGTGATGCCCACCAACAGGCCGGTCCAGGTCACGATGATGACCAACCGGCCGACCCTGAACACCAACCGCACCCTCAGCATCACCAACCTCGTTCGGCCAGCGGCGACCAACACGGGCAATGCGGTCACCGGCAGTTCCCCGGTTCAGATTAAGATCAATCCCCCGCCAGCCCCTGGAACGGCGCCGCAGGCCACAACGCCTTCCCCAGTGCCGACGCCGCCACCGGCACCCGCCCCCGCACCGCCGCCAGCCAAATAGCCCTGATGAAGGCCTCGCTCCCCAAGCAGTGTGTCGCGGAGTTCATCGGGACATTCGCGCTTATCTTCATCGGTATCGGCGCCATCCATAACCTCGGTGGGTTGGAGAAAAATGCCGGCTTGCTCGGCATCGCCCTGGCCCACGGCCTGGCCATCGCCGTGATGGTTTCCGCCACGGCTGGCATCTCGGGCGGTCACCTTAATCCGGCCGTCACTTTCGGACTCATGCTCGCCGACAAGATCGACCTCAAAGGCGCTGTGGCCTACTGGCTGTCCCAACTGGCCGGCGCCGTGGCCGCTGCCTGGATGTGCCTGGTGGTGCTCGACACCACCGCCGTCTTCAACGGCACGCCTGCCCTGGGCAAGGATGTCACCCTGGGCCACGCCGTCGTTATTGAGGCGGTGCTCACGTTCTTCCTGGTCTTCGTCGTATTCGGCTCCGCGGTGGACGAACGGGCGCCCAGGATAGGCGGTCTGGCCATCGGTCTCACGGTCGCTTTGGACATACTCTTCGGCGGGCCTCTCACCGGGGCCGCGATGAACCCCGCGCGCACGTTCGGCCCGGCGCTCATTGGCGGCCAATGGGCCCACCACTACGTTTACTGGGCTGGCCCGCTCCTGGGTGGCGGGTTGGCCGGTCTCATCTACGGCCGGTTCCTCCTCAAGCCGTCGTAAAGCGGTTCCTTGCGCCGCCGATGGAGCCTGGGGCGCTGTTGCCTCATTGAAGTCGCATGAAACTCACCATCATCGGGACCGGCTACGTTGGCCTGGTTACCGGCGCCTGCTTCGCCGAGGTCGGCCATACGGTCATCTGCGTCGACAACAACGTCGAGAAGGTGAAACTTCTTCAGGCCGGCGGCACCCCGATTTACGAGCCAGGCCTCGATCAACTGGTCGGCAAGAACGTCAAGGCCGGCCGCCTCCGTTTCACCGCCAGCACCCGCGACGGCGTCGAGAACTCCGACGTCGTGTTCATCGCGGTCCCCACCCCGCCGCAGCCCGACGGCTCGGTGGACCTGAGTTTCATCGAGTCGGTCGCGAGAGAGATCGCCGCGTCGATGACTAGTTACAAAATCATCGTCGACAAGAGCACCGTCCCCGTGAACACGGGCGACAAGGTGGCCGAAACCATCAAGCGCTACTGCAAGGCGCAGGTCGATTTCGACGTGGTGAGCAACCCCGAATTTTTGCGCGAAGGCTTTGCCGTCGAGGACCTGATGAAGCCTGACCGCATCGTCATCGGTGTGCGCAGCCAGCGCCCGGTCGCGGCCATGAGAGAGGTCTACACTCCCTTCGAAGCGCCCATCATCGTCACGGACATCAATTCCGCTGAACTGATCAAGCATGCGGCCAACTCGTTCCTCGCACTCAAGATCTCCTACATCAACACCGTTTCCATCCTTTGCGAAGCCAGCGGCGCCAACGTCATCGAAGTCGCCAATGGCATGGGCCTCGACGCCCGCATTGGCCGGCGCTTCCTCGACGCCGGGCTGGGCTTCGGCGGTTCCTGTTTCCCGAAGGACCTCAGCGCCTTTATCAAGATCTCGGAGCAACTCGGCTACGACTTCGCGTTGCTCAAGGAGGTCCAGCGCATCAACGCCGGGCAGATGGACCGCTTCCTCAAAAAAATCACCGACACGCTTTGGGTGCTCAAGGACAAGAAAATCGGCGTGCTCGGCCTGGCCTTCAAGCAGAACACGGACGACATCCGGCTCAGCCCCGCCATTGAACTCTGCCAGCGCCTGCTCAAGGAGGGCGCGAGCCTTCGCCTCCACGACCCCAAGGCCATGGACAAGGCGAAGGACATCCTGAAGCCCGGCCCGGCCATTGCCTACGTGCCCGACATGAACGACGTGGCCGAAGGTTGCGACGCGCTGGTGGTGGCGACCGAGTGGCCCGTCTTCAAAAAGCTCGACCTCGACCGCGCCCGCAAGGGCCTGACCCATCCCATCCTCTTCGATGGCCGCAATCTCTTCGACCCCCGGGAAATGGAAAGGCTCGGGTGGATCTATAAGAGCGTCGGCCGCTGACTCGGATATTTCATTCGCGCCGTAGCCGCCGACGTGAGGAGGCGGATGTTTCCAGCGAGAAAACGAGTCCGCCTCCTCACGTCGGCGGCTACGGATGTGGGCGCTTCATGCGTCCCATGAACCATGCGGGCTGATTCAAGCGCACTCGAAGCGATAACCGATGTCACGGATCGTCTGGATGTGGCACGGATGGCGCGGATCAGCTTCGATTTTAGCGCGAAGCGTCGTCACGCATCGGTCCACGATGCGATCTGACCCGTAACGAATGAATGAATGATTTAGTTTTCACACCGGCAGGCTGCGATCAAATTGTTACCGATTTATTACCTGCATGTCTTTTTTCTGTGATTCCGACCGCGCGGTTGCGCGGCGGGTTCGACGGCCACCAGCACGGCGTAGTGCCCGGCCTGGCGCACGGCGCATTTGGAAATCCAAGTCCGGCGACGGAAATCCTTGCGCTCCGCTCGCTCTCCCTCTCCGCGCTGGGGAGAGGGCCGGGGTGAGTGAACTGACTTTCATCTCTCAACGCACAACCATCAACTCTCAACCCTCCCTTCGGCTGCGCGGCAGCGATTCGTTGAAGGCGTGGATCAACTGTCATAGCACATCCTCCTAAACATTCCAAAGTTGGCAACTTGTTGCCCCCAGCGATTGCTGGGCTCAAACATGCGCCAACGCGAGTTGGTTTGGGAACACTGCCCGCCGTGTCCAATGTTCTTCGGCCTGTTGTTTGAAGGCAGCACTGACGACTTTGGCGCGTGCAAGCAAACGCCCGCCTTGTTCGCGGCGGAGGTAAATGCCTTCCATGGATACATGGCCGACCGCTGAATTGCCGATTAGCGACGCTACCTGCCTTAGCTGCAACTGGCCACGCTTGACTTCCGGGACCGAAGCCAAACCCTGCTCCTGTAGCCAGGCATTCCGACGATCCACCGACCAAAACCGGCGGGATGCGAACTCAAAAATGTCGAAGCCCAAAAACCAGTCCGGCAATGAATCGTAGGGAACGGTATGCCGGGCATAACACCACTCACCGTAAAGTAAAAGGCCGCTGCGCAGGCCGGCCTCCAAGTCGGCGCGGCGCTCGGCAAGCCAGGGCCAGAGGAGATTCCATTGAGCGTGACTGCGTCCGGGCGCGAGGTAATTGCCGCGGCTTTGAGCGCGCACGCGGTCGTCTCGACCAAGAGATAAACCCAAGTTTGCGCCGTCCACCTTCTCTTCGATGATCACTTCACCTGAAAGAAAATCTGAGACCTCTGCCGGCTTGAGTACTTTGTCATCACGAGGCGAGCCGTCGCCGAGCCAGAGGAGGTGCGGCGTGTGCGGAAATTTGTGGAAGGCTTCGGTCATATTCCCTTCTGCTTTGCGAGGCGGAGGATGTCGTCTTCGCAAAGAAAATCCAGAGTGATGCCACATTCTGCCAACACGCCCCGGTATTGCCAGTGGTCGGTGTCACATGCGGCCAGAATTGGCGGACGTTCCGGGTGAGCATTCGCCACCGCCACAAAGACTCGATCCGACCGATCAAACGCGCTGAGGCCCGGATGATTCGGAAACTCGTCAAAATCCTGGTCGTCCTGGGGCTTGGGCGAGAGTTTGACCTGCGTGCAGCGGGTGGGATTCCAGAGATTGGTGATCACCCACAGCACGAATTCATCCCCTGCCTCCCGCTGACCTATGTGCCTCAGGGTCTTGTTCCGGTATTCGCTGAAGATGCGCTGAGCGTCATCCACGGCGAGGTGTCCATCGGAGCGGATTTCGAGGAGACGTCGCACACAAGTCTGAACACACCCGGCGGAAGCCTCTTTGAATTGCTTATTTGCAACTAGGACGACGTTGGTGTCCACGACGCAGGCCGTCGCACGGTTACTCATTGGGCTTTTCCCCCTGACGTATTCGTTCCATCTGCGCGTCGGTCATGGCAACTGCGTCTTCCATCGTGTCACCGAAAAACTTTTCGGGCCAGTTGCGAATGTTACCGAATATGTCCACGTCCAGTTCTTCGAGAGACGCTCCATTCTGTCCCGGTTTGAAGAAGTAAGCGGCGACCTCCTCCCGAGCAAAGCTTCGCTCGGCAATCCGGCGTTGAAGCCGACGTAGAAAATGTTCGGAGTGGCTTTCGATGATAAGTTGCACGTTCTTCGCCCGTCCCCGCTCCCAAGAACGGATCACGTCGATAAACAAATCCGCGAGCCAAGCCTGCGCCGACGGATGCAAATGGATCTCAGGTTGTTCGATGAGAATAACCGAGTCAGGGGGTGCGTAATAACACTGGACTAGCACGGGCAGGAATTGCGAGATGCCAAAGCCTACGTCAGTAATGTTCACCAGTTTGCGTGCTCCCGGCGTCTTCACCTGCACCTCGTATTCGCGGCGCCTCGGAGCAACCGGATTCACTTCGAATGATTCGATCAATCCCAACTGCTGTAGCCAGAAGGCAACAACTTCAGCGAAGGCCTCAAACTTCGATCCTCTGCCGTAATTGATGCGCCGTCCTTTGGCCGCCAGGATAGCCGGAATCGCCATCTCACCCTTCCAACCGACATGTTCCGGCACTTCGCGGAGAGGGGAAAGCGATTCAAGGAGCTGGTGAGGGGGAGCTTCAATGCTCCATAGCTCCAAAGCTGCAAAGACCCGAAGCTCTGAAGCTTTGAAGCTTGCCTGAAGTTGGAGACTTCGATCAGAAGTCGAAGCCCAGCGTGAACCCGAAATGTCCTCCGCCGGCATCCGTGTCGATTCCGACGATTTCCACGGGGATGAAGGAGAATGCCAATTCGAAGCCGAGGGACACCGAGCCGCCGAGCCCGAAATCGACGCCCACGTCCAGCCAGAGGCCGACTCCGGAACCGGATTCGCCGACCCCGTCAAGCTCGAGTTCCGCGCCTCCAAGCGACAAGCCTCCTCCGATATAGGGCTTGACGGACGAGCCCGTTTCGAACACTCGCCGTACGCCCAGGTTCAACTCCCAGCTGGTGCTGAGAATGTCAAAACCCAGGAAGTCCTCCACCTGGCTCGCGCCCAACCTGAGGTCTACGGCCATGCGAATCGGCCATTCTTCGGGCCCGAAGTCGGTGAGAATGGCGAACTCACCCTGCGATTCCACCGGTTCCCAGTCGACCTCGTCGAGAGCCTTGGCCCCAAGAAAGATCCGGATCGTCCCTTTCCACAGTCCTTGCTCTTGACCGGAGCGCCCCGAACTGCGGCTTGTGTCCTGGTCGAGCAAGGAAATGCCGCCCGCGGAGTCAATAGTCCACATCGGAGGCTGCGCCGTCTGGCCCCGGGCTTCGGTTCCACAACACGCGACGAAGACCGCCAGCACCGCGACACGATTCATCGAAACCCCCTGCGTCCCGTGGTCCAAGATTCCGGTACCTGGCGCACATCCTTGGGTTCATGCGATGCGCTGTCAATGTTTAATAACAATCGAAACCGTGCCGGGAGAGGGAAGGGACTCAAAGAACGGGTGAGGGGGAGCTTGAAGGGGGAGCTACATGACTTATGGGTTTACCTTGACCCCGCGAGCGGGGCGGAACTAGAATGGTTCTCCGATGCCCGTCCAGACGACCTTCGATGCGGTCGCGGGCTGGCCGTCGGCCGCCGCCATTCCCTACTGCGAAGCCGCCCTCGCCGAACACCACGTCGACATCCAGGTCCCGGCCTACGACATCCTCGTCGCGCCCCACCTGCTCAACCGGCCCGACCTCGTCGTGCTCCACTTCGACACGCTCATGCCGGAGATCCGCGAGCGCGTCGCGCAGATGGGCCCGGTCTTCTTCGAGGTCGCCCGCAAGCTCATCCGCGCGGGGTCGGAGACCGCCCGGCGCGCCGCGTACGACCTGCTCGGCGAGATGAGCGGCGTCGATTCGCTGGAGGCGCTCGCGGCGGGCCTCGAGGGCCCCTCGAACCTCATCCGCGACCGCGCGGCGCGCCACATCGAGAAGATCGCCCTGAACTACCACTACCACCTGCTGAACTGGCAGGCGCGCAAGGACGCCGGCAGCCGCGAATACGTGGTCCGGCACAAGCCCGCGATGATGGAGGCGCTCGAGGGCCTCCTGCGCACCTGGCACTTCCACGGCAAGGACGTGGCCATCTCGATCGCCATCGAGAGCGGCATCGAGGCCTACAAGCACATCACGGGCGTCGTCCTGAACCGGGCCGACAGCCCCCTGTGGAAGGCCTTCATCAAGGCGATGCAGGCGGCCCGTTCCGCGGCCATGATCGACATCCTCTTCCGGCTCTACTTCGAGGGGCCGAGCAAGTACCGCGACGTCGCGGTCACCATCATGCACCTGCGCAAGGACGCCGAGTTCGCCGTCGCCATCGCGGAGTTCCTGTGGAAACTGCCGCCGGACCGGATGAAAATCCTCCGGGCGATGAAGGAGCTCCCCTTCAAGGGCCTCTTCGAGGCCAATCCCGACATCCCCCCCGCCTCGGCGATCGTCCTCATCGACTACGTGGCGGGCTCCGAGCTTCAGCTGAAGGAGCGGGACGCGGCGATCAAGTCCTTCCTGAAGAACTCCAACCCCGACGTGCGCATCCACGCGCTGAAGACGTTCCGGCGGCTGAACTACCCGTACGTCGCGGAGCTGGCGCGCGGCGCGCTGGCCGATCCGGCGGACGAGGTGAAGTTCGCGGCCGCGCAGAT
>CAZZAQ010000052.1:10924-12519 GCA_964652165.1 uncultured Bifidobacterium sp. | reverse complement strand
TGATGTCGCGCGCGGATTTCAGGAGCGCGCCGAGCGATTGGGCGGTGGTGGGTTGGGTGGATTGGGGCATTTCGTATGCTCGGCGTCTTGCGGCTGGAGATTTAAGTCTCAGATTGGTCATCTATGCTCGATTTCTGATTGTAGGGAGTGAATGGCTTCATTTCCGAACCAATTGGCAAGGGTGTTCATGGCACCACCGCTCAGCTTTTGCGTAAATAAAAGAGCGAGCCGCCTTTTGGGACGGGAACAAGCGACGTAGAACAGGTTTCGGTTCCTTTCGAACGCTAGTTCCTTGCCTAACGGTATCCGGGTTCCTGCCCATTCCAGCATCTGATTGAAGTCGTACTGGTTCCATCCCCTTCCGAAAATGACGAGCACATTTTCAAATTCGACTCCTTTGACGCCATGCTTGGTTGAGAATGGGGTGTGTCCATCAATAAACTGATCTAGCGCCACGACTTCCTGATAAGAAACTTCCCTTAGCTTACGTAGCTGGTCAACCGACGGCGACTGCTCACCGTTTACCGACTCTCCCGCTTGCTCAAGTTCTTGTGCTCTTCGTTCGACAGCATCCGGTGGGCGAGGGCGCTTTGTCCGCCTTAGATGATCGAGCACCGCACCGATGGTGCCGGAAGAACGTAGTTTGAGCAGCGGGTCCATGTCTGCGGCCCAGCCCGTCTTGTCCGCATGCGATTGCACGGCAGGCGTACTCCCTCCCAATGCCGCAAACATCTCACCAAACCGCTTATTTTCATACGCTGTGCACACAGGTTCAACGGTATCCAATAGGAAAGCAATGTGGAGATCCTCTTTCTTGAGAAACGCATCGTTGTACGGGAAGATGTCAAGGAAACTGCTGTAGCCCTGTTCTGCTGCTAGCAGTCTGTGGGTCAGCATGAGTATCTTCGTCTTACTGGCGTCAAAACTCCACCCTTCAGCACAAAGGCGTTCCTTGATTGAGTGGAAATACTGGTGAGCAACCTCCACGGGCAGATCACCGGACCAGTGCTGTCCGGCGCGCCGGGTTCCCAACCAGTCATTACTGTGGTATACGACGACACTTCCTTCAGCGTTAGGGTCAGTCACTTCTTGCGTAAGCTCTGGCCGCATGTGATTGAGTACCTCAACTATCACGGGGACCGAACGGAAATTCGCCCCCTTGTTGATGCGACGAAGGCCTGGGTGTTCAAGCTTTCCACAGCCGTCACCGTAAATCTTTTGCCAGTGGTCTCCAAAAAAGCCGATAAGCGGGCCGCCTTCTGTGCTCAAGAAGTGACTTTTTAGAGCATTGGCAAACTCTTCGTTGGTGTCCTGATATTCGTCGATAAGCAGGATCGGGAAACGATGTGTGAATATTTTCCGGAATTTGGGCTTTTCCATGAGCGACACGGTGAGTGACAAAACATCGTCGTGTCCTAAAGATACGGAAAGTTCTTCCTTTCTTGCTTTCGGATGACCGAGTTCATAGTCGATTTTGCGTGTGCCAACGCCGCCGACTTCCTGTAACCTTTCGGGCCATCCTGGGAGCAGAGGAAGTCGCTCTCGCATCTGTGGCTGGAAGTCCTTAATCAGTGACCAGCAGAACGCGTGTATGG
>CAZZAQ010000052.1:0-10914 GCA_964652165.1 uncultured Bifidobacterium sp. | reverse complement strand
CATCGGTGCGCAATTTGATTTCGTCGGTGGCAACGTTGGTATAGGTGATACAAGCGACTCGTTGGTTTTGTCGAAGTAGGTCGGTCCCGTGCTTGTCGATTAAGTACCTCAATGCCTTAATAAGGGAATCCGTCTTGCCTGCGCCTGCCCCCGCCTCAACCAAAAAGCTTTCGTGTTTGTCAATACAGGCATAGACACGGCCGCGAGCTTCTTCCGCGGCTCGCTCCGCCGGGCGTAGCGCGACATTAGGCATGGGATTCCTCCTGCGTGGAAGCAGCCTCTGAAGCTGGTGTGAGGTCGGATGCAGTTGGCGAGGGTACTCGTGCCGGACCACCAACCTCCTTCCTCAACCAGCGAAGCCCTTCGCCGATGTAACGGGGCACGGCCCATTCAGTTCTCTTGATCGCGTATTCCAGGGCAAAGTCAGGCTTGCCTCTGACGCCCCTAGCTTTGTCCCATGCGCTCGTTTCTCGCCCTGGATTGGAAGCCCCCGTTAGGCCGAACATATCTCGATTTGCCAACATGAAAGCATCCTCGAAGCTCCGCCCGCAAGGCCCATCAGTCGTTTCCGGTATTTGGTAAACCAAACGACGAATGCCGCGAATCTTCTCATCGTCGGGCTTTCGAATAAGCGAGTCAGGTGAGATGTCAGTGTCGCCAAACCAGGTTTTTATACATCCGTTGCTTGTGTGAGTACCTTCAGAAACTTTGCAGGCTCTTTCATTGTCATTCCTGTTTACTGTGTCCAAATCCGTGATGACGAGGGTGCGCAATTTGAGGAAATTCAGGAGATCGAAGAAAACGTGAGCATAAGCGCCTCCAATCTCTACGGCAGAAACATACTGGCTGGAAAGAGGGGGGCTCTTGGAGAGCTCTGCGTCTAACTTATCAATCATTTTCGGCAGCAAGAGCCGCTCTGTCGTCCCCTCAATCAGGATAGCTTTGTCCGCAAATAACAGGTCGCAGCGGGTCAGCGTCATATACTTGTGCAGGAACTCCCGATCGACCGGCGGAGTTTTCTCTAGACCTTGTCGCAAGTCCTTTATCTCTGTGGAGCGAGCGTTGCCTGCATGTTCATCTGATGTGGCGAGGAAATACCGCATAGAGTCGAAAGGGGCTTTGTTCGCCAGATGAGAGGAGTGAGTGGTAATAACAAACTGCACGGGCCACGGCTTCTCAGCGTTGAAGCGTTTGGCGAAGTCATCTGCAATAGCACCGAGTTTTCTGACAAAAACCTCTTGCATTTGTGGATGCAGATGCACCTCCGGTTCTTCAATGAATACAAGGTGGATGCCCGGCGTGGTTGGTATTGCCGTAAACGTTTTGAAAAATTCCAGAAGTTTGAGCAGAATGAAAATAAGATTGCGGACGCCGAGGCCGTTGTATGATTCGGGGAGGTTGATCCCGTTGACGCCAGCATAATGAACTTTGGTATGGTCTTTCAGTAGGCGTTCCACATCCAGCGTCGTTTCCGTCAGCAGGCGAGGATCGCTCAGGCCAGGATAACCAAAGAGTGTGAATGCGGGGAAGAGATCTTCTAATTGCTTGTTGAAACCCACCCCGATGCTTTCTTCTATACTCTCTACGGATTTCTCCAGTTCTTTTGCTATGGCGCGGTCTTTTGGGTCTCCGGTATCTGACTTAGCCGTCCTGAAAAGCGTCTCTAGGATTTTGCCGAGAACATCTTTGTCCGTATGTGTGACGTCATCCAGGCCGCGCTGCGCATTGATGAAATCGCTTTGCAGCAGGGATCGGAGTTTTGAGAATTCTAGTACCTTTTGGTTTGTTGGATCGTTAGGGTCCACCGCAATGACAGTGGCCACGTAACGCGGTTGAATCCGCTCCTTAATAACGCGAAAAAACGCCGTCTTCTGTGGACCCTCAGGGGCATTGTGGTCATAGTCAATTTCATCGAAAAACGCATCGCTGTCACCGTCTCTTAGTTGGTAACGGATGACGATAAGGGCTTGATAACTCTGCTCGTTCAAATCGATGATGAACTCAGCGAGAGGACCAAAACTGAGAACGTTGTCGCCGTAATCGACAATCAGCTTGACCTCGATGAATGGAAGAGCATCACGAACCTCCTTCTCGTCCCGGCCTTGACGCTTACGGAGAAACGCATTCCAGAAACCTTCATGAACTGAAAGAGAAAAGTCCTCCAACCGAAAGGTGGGAGAGTTTTCCTTCAACAAGCGCCGAAACAGTTCGGTTAGAGAAGTTTTACCGCTGTTATTGCGCCCGACGATCACCGTGGTCCGCTTCTCCAAATGAAGGTCGACGTTCCTAAGGAGACGGAAGTTCCGAATATCGATTTTGTGGATGTGCATGGCCTGAATTCTCTTTATTTGGCCTCTGGGCAAGCTGCGGAAACCTTCAATTGCCCCTGCATTAAATGGCATCCGAGTGTGTCGAGGAGTTGTTGTGTTTGCACGGGGAGGCTTGCATCAAGCCGCATACAGCAGCGTTTGCAGTTGGTTCACGGCGTTGCGAAGTTGGTCTGCACCGCCGAATTTGCCGATGATTTCGCTCACCTTGCCGTGGTGTGAAATGGGCGGGACTTTCAGCACGTCCGGCAGCAGGCGTAGCGCAGCCGTCCCGGCTGCGAGTTCAAGGGGCGTCCCGCCCCGCGGTTCCGGCAGCGGGACGCTGCTGGAACTCGCAGGCGAGGACGCCTGCGCTACAGCGTCGGGCCGGTGCTTGCGCACGGCCACCTTTTCACGGGCTTCCGGGCCGACGTAATTGAAGAACGCGGTCTGCTGCGGATTTCGACACCTCACCCCGGCCCTCTCCCCGTTCGAGGCGGAGAGGGAGGAGGCGCGTTGCCCGGCATCGGCCCAGCGAGCGCGCAGTTCGCCCGGGCTGGCGCAGAGTGTCCGCACTTTCTCGGCGGTGTAGTCGGGCACGGCCATGACGTGGGATGCTAGCGGGGTATAGCGGAGGGGCAAGCGGGAAGGGAGTTGAACGGTTGAAGATGGAGAGGAGGATCCAGGAGCCCCTCACCCAAGCCCACTCTCCTCCCTCGGCGCAAGGCGAAACAATCCAAGGCGGCCCGACTCAGAGCAGTTTTTCGAGCGCCGCCCGGTCGAGATTGCCGGCGAGCACGTAAACATTTTCGCCCTGGGTCCAACTGGCGGTCTCCCAATTCCCGACATGGAGAAATTGCGGCTCTTCGTGGCCAGGAGGGTTGGGCACGGCCGCGCGCGAGATCACGAGCAGGTGAACGGCTTGGCGGCCGTCGACGAGGAAGCAGATCAACCCGGCGGGCCGGTCGTTCCACGTCCAAGTGCGGCAGCCGATGGGGGGCATGTGCTTGAGACCGGCGGGAATCTCCAGGCCGGTGACGCCCCGGGTCTGGGCCAGCCATTGCTGGAGTTCGTCGGCCTGCTGGCTGATGAAGCTGAGTTGGATGCGGCCGTCGAGCCGGCCCACCATTTCCTGCCGGTAGCTGGCGAAGCTGACCGCGCGGCGCGCGTTGGACCACCAGACCGCCGCGACGGTGGCCAGCAGCGTCACCGACGCCGCGAGCGCCAGCCGTTGAACGAACCGGCGCCGTCCAACGGACCGGGAGACTTCGGCGCGAGCCAGAATCGAATCGCACAACCCGTCAGGGATCGGGATGTGCGCGAGTTTCGAGGCGATGACGCGGTCCAGCGCCTGTTCGGCGGCGAACCGGGGACCCAGCTCTGGATCGGTTCGCGCCGCGTCCAGGGCTTCGGCGAACTCCAGCTCTTCGGCGTCCGCGCCAGCGGGGCGGATTGACTGGAGTACGAATCTGGCTTTGTACTTATCCATGGACCCTTTCCCTGGCGGCCACCCGAGGCCGCACTGCCATGACCCGTTGCCTGCGCTCGTCCTCCTCGACACAGAGAAGGTGGCGGAGTTGTTCCTTGCCGCGCGCCAGCCGTGACATCACGGTGCCGGTGGGCACTTCCAGCGTGTCGGCGATTTCCTTGTAGGTCATCTCTTCGAGATAAAACAGCGCCAGCGGCGCCCGAAACACTTCATCGACCTGCCTCAGGGCTTGAAGCACAGCGCGGCCATCCATCTGTTCGACCACTTCCGGCGCGACGTGAGGCAATTCTTCGTCCGTTTCGGCCACGGTCACCTCGACGTGGGCGAAGCGCTGCGCGTGCCGGCAATCGCTGAGGAACTCCCGGTGCAGGGTGGTCAGCAACCACGACCGGGCCGCGCGGGCCTCGCGAAGCTGCCCTCCCTTGGTGGCCCAGAGATAAAACGTTTGCTGAACCAAATCGGCCGCCGCCACTTCGTCGCGGGCCAGGCTCAACGCGAAGCGGAATAGCGGCGCATAATGCGCCCGGACAAGTTGTTCAAACTCTGTGTCCGCCACAAGGGGCATCATGCCGAAAGGGCCGAAGAACGCCAGCCTTTTTCCATCCGCGTGGATTTGGGCGATCAGGGCGACTGACAAAGTCGGGCAACGCGCCGCGGCTCCCAAGGGCTGGCAGGTAGCGCAGGCAGTCTGCGCTACTCCGGCGCACCCGCGCTCGGTTCGTAGCGCAGACAGCCTGTCTGCTGTTTCGCCGACTGCCAGTCGGCGGGCGGCCGGTAAGCCAGTCCGCGCCTCGTTCTGGTCGCACCTTCGCGGGTTGGCAACCCGCGATACAGCAGGCTGGGCAGCCTGCGCTACGACTTTCTCAACAGCCCTGCTTGGGCGATGCCGGGCCCGGGCAGGGCCAACTCAAGATCTGACCCCACCGAGCCGATGATCTCTTATGAACTCAACGATAAACGAGCCAATCCGTCTGAGCGAAAACGAAACCGAGCTCCTGACGCGGGCGCTTGTCGAAGCGCAAGAGCAGGCGGAAGGTCCCCGGGCCGTCGAATCCGACACACAGCTTTTCAGGCGCACGCCAGAGGATCGGACCCGCAAAACCGGCAATACGCAGCACGTTCAGAGCACGATCAGCAACATGGTGCTCTAACCCCCTCGGACCTGTGCAACAGGCAAGTCGCGCTTTGCATTTGGGAGCGGGACGGACTCCCACGGCCTGCCTCCCCAGGCCCGGCGGCGGCGTTTCGCGGCCTCGGGCAGGCTGAGCGCGACCGTTCAGGAGGCGCGGCTGCGTCGCTCGGCGCGGAGCGCGTACTCGTAGCTCTCGAGCGCTTCGCGGTGGCGCTGCAGCTTGTTGCAGACGCCGCCTTTGTAGAGGTAAGCCACCGTCAGCGCGCCATCGAGCGCGATGGCCCGATCGTAGCTCTCCAGGGCCCTCTCCCAATGTTCCATTCTCTCCAGGGCCAGCCCGCGGCGGAGCAGCGCTTCGGTGTGGTTCGGATCCAGCGCCAGGATCTGATCGAAGCACTCCAGGGCCTGCTCGGCCTGATCGAGGTTCAACAACGCCTGGCCTTTGCCCAGCAGCAGGCCGGTGCGCGAGGCGGCATCGACCGGCTCGCCCACCTTGCGCACGGCGGGCGCCTCCTGGGCAGGAAGCGGACTGATATTGATCGCGGACACCGGGCCCAGAGTCTCGACGGGTTTTGTCGGAATGGCGGCTTTGCCCGATTCGATGGCGCCTGGCTGCGCGGCGTGCTCGAGTTCAAAGATGCGCTTTTGGAGGTGTTCGATGGCGTGCTGGAAGCGTCCGCTGGCTTGTTCGACGGCGTTCGCGTTGACGCTGACCATATCGCCCGGTCCCAGGGCGGGCGCCAGGTGGCCCGCGGCATACATCGCGCCCCGCGCGGTGTTGGTGGCCAGTTCGGAGAACCGGGTGAGCGCGCGCATGAGCACGGCGATGATGGACATCAGCGCCACCAGGCCAACCCCTGCAAAACTCGCGACCACGATGAGAATGGTCCGGTTCGAGTTTTGGATGACCGCGGCTTGCTGGCGCTGCAATTCTTCGATCGTCGGCGTGAACCTGGCCAGTCCGGCAGTGATGGCCGCGGTGTTGCGGGAGGCGGCGGCTTCGATGTCGCGGCGGAGCTGCTCGATGGCCTCGCGGGTGAGGCTCATTTCGACCGATGCGTTCGTGCCAGCCACCTCCACGCCCCCCGCCGGTTTGGGTGCCACGGCGTTCGTGGTCGACTGCGACCGACCCGCCGTGCCCGCCAGGAGCAGCGCGCAGCAGCCGAGGACCACGTGAAGGATGGAGGAGGACGCGCGGCGTTTCATGAGTGACCGGAACGGCGCCGAAGTTAGAAACCCACGAAGTGGATGCAAGGGCAAAAGCGGGGCAGCCCTTCGGTCAGCGGGTCTGCGAAAATATCCAGGCTGGCTGTTTGACACGGCCCGAGGGGTTTCTTAACGTCGGGTCAAGCAACCGGACAATCAACCGCATTCTATGAAATCCCAATTCCTCGTCCTCACTTTACTCCCCATCCTGTTTCTTGGGCTCCTGGGGTGCGGCAAGTCCGGCAGCGTCAGCGTCGATGCTTCGCCCGTGGAAAAGAGCTTCGCCGGCGCTGACGACACGGTCAAGGCGGCGGCCACCAAGGCCGTTGATGCCGTCAAGAGCGCCGACTACAACGCAGCCATGGCCGAGCTCCTCAAGCTGGCCGCTGATCCCAAGCTCACCGATCCGCAAAAGAAGGCCGTCGCCAAAGTCCTCGACCAGCTCAAAATGGCTGTCGCCGACGCCGGCAAGGAAGCCGCCGGCGACGCCAGCAAAGCCCTCGGCGACGCGCAGAAGACCTTGGGCAAGTAGGCGGGCTGGTTGTTTGCCGGCTCTGCGAGGCGGACGAAATGTTTCCTACTCTCCATCGGGTGTTAAGCGCAACGGGGTGAGAATTCTCCCAAGCAAATCTTCGCGCATTGAACCCCTGAACAACGAAGGGATGGTAGGGCGCGTCGCTCCGCGCGCGCCGTTCTGGGATATCGAATGCGGCGCGCGCGGAGCGGCGCGCCCTACCTGCAGCTAAATGGGGAGGAGCGACGGCGCTCAATCGGTGCCGCCGAAGGCAGTTCGTTAAGCGACCAAAGGCGAAAGGCAAATTATGTCTGCCAGCAAGCATCCCTGGCGGTTCTTCCGGGCGGGCGGGTTCGACCAGGTGCGCCTGGACACCGGCGCCGACCTGGCGAACCTCGATCAACTCGACCAGAAACTCTGGGTCGCCCTGGCCTGCCCCGTGCGCGGGCTGGAGTTCGACACCCGGACCCTCGAACTCCTCGACACCGACAAGGACGGCCGCATCCGTGTGCCCGAAATTCTCGCCGGCAAATGCAAGGACGTCATCACCGCGCTCATCGCGAAGGACAAGGCGCTCGAACCAGAGGCCAACGCCATCGCCACGGTGGACAAGCTGGTGCGTTTCCAGCGCGACCTTCACGTCCTGCTGAATAACTTCGTTTCCTTCCGAGATTTCTACACGCGCCGCGCGAAAGCGGTCTTCCAGGCGGGCACGCTTTATCTCGACGGCCGGAGTTGCGAGCTGTGCGCGCGCGTCGAGGACGCCGGCAGGCACGCCGCGCTGGCCGGCCTGGCCAAGTCGTACCTGGCCTACTGCGATTGCACCCGCCCTTCCGGAGAGAAAATGACCATCGCCGCGGCGTTCACGGGAGGCGATTCTGACAACCTCATGGTCGGCCGCAACGGCGTCTTCTACGACCGAAAGGGCCGCGATTGGGACGCCACGATCACCAAGGTCATCGACAACCCGATCAGCGTCCGCCAGGCCTTCTGGGCGCCGTGCAAGAAGTTCGTCCGACTGATCGAGGAACAAGTGGCCAAACGGGCCGCGGCGGCGGACGCCGCCTCCGACGCGAAGCTCGCCGCCAGCGCCTCCGGCATCGCCCAGGCCGACAAATCCAAACCCGGCGAGCCGAAGAAAATGGACATCGGCATCGTCGCCGCGTTGGGCGTCGGCGTGGGCGCGGTTTCCACGGTCATCGGCGGGTTCCTGAGTGGCTACATCAAGCTGGGCTTGTGGATGCCGCTGGGCGTCATTGGCCTGCTCCTGCTTATCTCCGGGCCGTCGATGCTCATCGCCTGGCTCAAGCTGCGCCAGCGCAACCTCGGCCCGATCCTCGACGCCAACGGCTGGGCCGTGAACACGCGCGCCCGCGTCAACGTGCCGTTCGGCGGCGCGCTGACCGGCGTGGCCGCGCTCCCGCCGGGCGCGGAGCGTTCCTTTGACGATCCGTACGCGGACAAGAAAAGCTCGTGGCCGCTTTTCCTCGTCCTCGCCGCCGTGGTGGCACTGGGCGCACTCTGGTATTGGGGGAAGCTCGACAAGGCGTTGCCACTCAAGGTGCGAAGCACCTCCGTTCTCGGCACGAACGCGCCGGCTTGGAAACAAGACCCTAAGGTCGTTGGGACTCTCACCGCGCCGGCCACCAACGCCCCTGCGAGGTAACCTCGTCCACGGCCATTCACGGCAAGAGGCTGGCTTCCGGGCGCAACTTGGCACACGCACCAGATCGAAGTGGGGCAGGCGACCGCGCCTGCCGAAGTCCACCGGGCGACTCCGCCCGGTGAACTCTGCAAGCGAGGTCGCTTGCAGGACTATGCCAGCCGGGTCGGCTGGCCCACTGCGGTGCGTGTTCACGGTTGCGCCCCTGGCTTCCGTGCGCTCCAAAACGCCATTGCTGACGGCCGCCAAAACCTGCAGCATTCCGGTTGATGCCAGGCAGCGGCTCAGACTCGCGGTCGATTCCCGGGGATGCGCGGGAATTCCGCACCACGCACTGGAGCGTGGTACTGGCGGCGGGAGACAGCTCGGTACCGGGAGCCAGGGAAGCGCTGGAAAAACTGTGCCGGACATACTGGTATCCCCTCTACGCGTTCGTTCGTCGCAAAGGACACAGCCCGCATGACGCGCAGGATCTCACGCAGGCCTACTTCGCCCGACTGCTGGAGAAGAATTACGTCGCACAGGCTGACCGCGAGCGCGGACGCTTTCGCACCTTTCTGTTGGCGGCGCTCACACACTTTCTCGCCGATGAATGGGACAAGTCGCGGCGGCTGAAGCGCGGTGGTGGTCGGGAAATTATCTCCTTCGACGCCGTCTCGGCGGAGGAACGCTACCGATTGGAGCCGATCAATCAACTCGACGCGGCCAAACTCTACGAGCGCCGCTGGGTCACGACGCTCTTCGACAAAGTGCTGGCGCGGCTGGAACAGGAGTTTCGCGATTCGGGCAAAGGTGGACTTTTCGAGGGCCTGAAAAGTTCTTTGCTCGCCGAGGCCTCCAGCTTGAGCTACGCCGAACTGGGCGTTCAGGTTGGCCTCAAAGAGGACGCGGTGAAACAGGCCGCGCATCGGATGCGCCGACGTTATCGGGAATTGTTCCGCGAGGAAATCGCGCAAACGGTGGCCGGACCGGGCGAAGTCGAAGCCGAGTTGAAGTACCTCTTCGCAGTCCTAAGCACGTAGCGGAGACTTTCAGGCTGCGCTGCGGAGCGAAAAGTTTTTCGTCACCTCGTGCCCGTTTCGCCTCAGAACAGAGTGGAAGCCATTGACTGCGCAACCGACATCGAAGCCGACCTGCCCAAGCTGCGGCGCGGAAGTCGCGTCTGACGCGCCGCGCGGCTATTGTCTCAAGTGCCTCTTCGCCCTCGGCACCGCCGATCCTGATTCAGTGGCGACAGAGCCGACGGATCAATCCGAAATCCGAAATCCGAAATCCGAAATGGGCAGCCGCTCCTTCGGCGACTACGAACTGCTCGAAGAAATCGCCCGCGGCGGCATGGGCATCATTTACAAGGCGCGGCAAAAAAGCCTGGGCCGCATCGTCGCGGTGAAGATGCTCTTGTTCGGCGACCAGTCGGGCAAGGACCTGGCGCAACGGTTCCGCGCGGAAGCGGCGGCAGCCGCCAGTTTGCAGCACCCGAACATCGTCGCCATCCACGAAGTCGGCGCGCACGAGGGCCAGCCGTTCTTCGCCATGGATTTCATCGAGGGCCAGAGCCTCGCCCGGCTCGCCGCCGGCCAGCCATTGCCCGCGACCCGCGCCGCGCGCTACGTCAAGATCGTCGCCGAGGCCATCCACTACGCGCACGAACGCGGCATCCTGCACCGCGACCTCAAGCCGTCCAATGTGCTCATCGACCCGTTCGACCAGCCGCGCGTGACCGACTTCGGCCTGGCCAAGCGCCTGCATCACGACAGCGAACTGACCTTGAGCGGCCAGGTGCTCGGCTCGCCCAACTACATGCCCCCGGAGCAGGCCGCCGCCAAACGCGGGCTGGTCGGCCGGCGCAGCGACGTCTATTCGCTCGGCGCGATTCTCTATCACCTGCTCACGGGCCGCCCGCCGTTCGTGGGCGAGACGCTCACCGACACGTTGCAGGACGTGGTGAACAACGAACCCGTCTCGCCGCGCCTGCTCAATCCCAGCGTGCCGCGCGACCTGGAAACCCTCTGCCTGAAATGCCTGGAGAAAGAGCCGGCCCGCCGCTACCAAACGGCGCAGGCGCTCGCGGAAGACCTCGACCGCTTCCTGCGCGCCGAACCGATTCAGGCCCGCCCCGTCGGCCCCGCCGAAAAACTCTGGCGCTGGTGCCGGCGCAAACCGCTCGTGGCGTCCCTCGGCGCCGCAACGCTTGTTCTGCTGCTCGCCGTTGCGGTCGGCTCGCCCATCGCCCTCTATCGCATCAATCATGAGCGTCGGCGGGCGGAGCGGGGAGAATTGGATGCTCGGCAAAAAGCCTACGCCTCGGACATGAACCTCGCTCACCAGGCCGTCCAAGAGGACGACTTCTACCGCGCGCTCCAACTGCTGGACCGCCACCGGCCCGCTGCCAATCCACTTCGTAGCAGCCGGCGTGAGGAGGCTCACTTCCAACTCGGAACTCGGAACTCAGAACTCGGAACCAGTCAGAGCCTCCTCACGTCGGCTGCTACGGACCTGCGCGGGTGGGAATGGCGTTACTTGTGGCGTCAATGCCAAGGCGAGGAACGCTTCATTCTGGGTGAACATACCAACGGCGCCACTGCGGTCGGCCTGTTGGCGGAT
>CAZZAQ010000051.1:0-12521 GCA_964652165.1 uncultured Bifidobacterium sp. | reverse complement strand
CCGCGAGCATGCGCAACGCCAATCCGTTGGAGAGCATGTTGGTGGCGGCCACGGTCTCCGGCCACATGTCCTGGACTTCATAAACGAAAGGCGCACCCGCCAGCAGCCCCAACCACCATGCCGGAACGCCCAAGGTCAGCGGAGGGCAGGTCCAGATGAGATCGGCGGGAGGGGCGAACAGCGGCCCCAGCAGAGTGGCGGAAGTGGTAAAGCTCAGGTAATTGGCGGAGCGGCGCAGCGCGGAACGGCTGTGGTCGGGATAGAGCGGCAGGCGCAGCACCCGCACACCCTCCAACTCTTCCGAGTGCAGCAGGCCGACCTGGTAGCCGGGATAGAGCTTTCCCGTGGGATAGTTCGGGAATCCGGTGAGGGCGGTGACCTGGTGTCCGCGGCGCGCCAACTCTTCCGCCAGGGAGGGCATCTTGGGCAGGGGTTCCGGGCGATAGAACTGCGTGAGCACAAGGATGCGCAGCGGGCGGCTCACGGGTTGAGGGGAAGCGGCGGTCATCACCGGGAACTATTGCGGAGTGCTGCCCGCATTCTGGGCTACACGCGCGAGAAAGGCAAAAGTCTCACGCGCACAGCGCTCCCAGGAGAAATCCCGCACCCGCTGCTGGGCGGCTGCCGCCAGCCGCGAACGCAGATCGGGATCGAGCAGAAGCGGTTCGAGGGCCGATGAAATATCCTGCGAGCTTTCAGGATTGAAATACACCCCGGCGTCGCCCAGAACTTCCGGCATGGGCCCGCGGTTGGAACTGGCGATGGGCAAGCCGGCGGCCATGGCCTCCAGCAGAATGTTGGGAAGGTTTTCGCAGGAAGAAGCGAAAACAAATGCGTCGGCGCGGGCGTACACCTCGTGCAGGCGGGCGTGGGGCACAGCACCGTGGTAACGCAGCCATGCATCCTGCGGATCCAGCCGGGCCCGGGTTTGCTGAAGGCGCCGCAGAGACGGACCGTAGGCCGATCCCACCAGGTCCAGCGACAACGGGAAGCGCGCCCGCAGGCCGGCGACCGCATCAGCTACATGCCATTGGTGCTTGTAGACATCCACCGTGGAGACATAAAGGACGCGAAGCGGATCCGCCGCCGAGCACGAGGCCATGGACCTCTGCGGCCGCAGGGGAATGCGGAAGCGGTCTTCCACTCCGTGAGCAACTACCGCAGACGGGGCAGCCAGCTTCCCGGTTTTTCCCAGCGCCACGGAGCGGGCGTACTCGGTAAGAAAAATAACCCCGGCAGCGTCGTGGAAGGTGGCACTCTGTCCGCGCAGCAGGAGTTCCAGGCGCAGCCGTTCCGCGGAGACGCCGTAGCGGTGCCGCTCTCCGTCTTCGAAGGGCAGGAGGTTGCGGCACATGGTGACGAAGGGGCGGAAGCTGCCGCGAAAGTTTCCGCCGGGAACAAACAGCAGATCGCAGGAGCGCGCCGCCGCGCGCGACAAGCACCAGTACTGCCAGTGCAAGCGCAGGGGCAGTGCGCCGTCGAGCATGGAATCATGCGCCGGCTCGAGCCACGGCCGCGCGGGCAGCGCGTCGAGCGTCTGCCGGCCCGCCCAGACGATCACGTGGGCGAAGCCATGCTCCGAAGGCTGGGCGGCGGCCAGCAGTTGCGTCAAATGGGTGACGCCGCCGCCAGCGCGCAGATTGGAAGCGTCAATGCCCAGGCGCAACAATAGGCTCCTCCGCGCGGCGAATGGTGTCCGCACGCCGTCTGCAAGGATTGCCCGGGCGCTCAACAGAAGAGCTTCTGATTCTGGCCGATCCGGCTGATGGTGGGCCGATACTTGCCCGAAGGTGAGGCTTCGATCTCCGGCACAAACTCGAACTCAATTTCCACCTCCTGCCCAACTTGCTCGCGAATCTTGCTTGCGAGATATCGGGTCGTCTGCTCCGAATAAAGAGAGGTCCTTACGATGCGGACCGTGAGCTTCCCAACCTCCGTCTGCACCACCTGGAAGCGCTGCACCGCGGCGTGCACTTCCTTCATCAAGTGCGGGAAGAACTCTCCGGGAAGCAGCTTGCCCTGGGGCGTGCGAATAATGTCCAGCACCCGGCCGTGGGTGATCTTCAGTCGCGGGAAAGCATCGCCGCTGGAGCTGTCCTGCAGCACGCCTACGTCTTCTAACTGGTAGCGGACCATGGGCATGGTGGTTTCCAGCAGGTTGGTCACGGTGATCAGGCCCGGCTCTCCGTTGGGCAGTGGTGCGCCGGCCTCGTCTGTGATTTCAACGTGATAGAGGTCGGCGTTCACCCGGAGGTGGCAGTGCTGAGGAGTTTCTCCCGCCATGCTCACCATTTCCCGCGACCCGTAGATCTCGAACACCTGCGCACCCAGAACCCTGCGCCAGCGCTCCCGCTGGGCATCGGAAACCAGTTCGGCACAGGGAACAATGTTCGCAACCTGGAGGGTTGCGCCACGCTGCTCCAGTTGAGCGCAAAGAACGTCGAACACGCTGGCATAGGCGATCACCCAGCGGTGGCGTCCCGCGCGAAGGTCTGCGAGCAACGCCTCCAGAGATATGGGATCCAGGCGGAATGAAGAGCGCACGGTGATGTTGAACAAGCGGTTCTTCACCCGCTCGCGCAGCGAACTCCACAACTCGAAGTCCACCGGGCTGCCGGCGATGAGCAGCGTGGAATCGCCGAGCCGCCGGCCCATCTGCGCGTACATGCGATGGGTGACCAGCATGCGCTCGAGCTCGTGTTTCCTGTCCAGCACGACGGCCACCGGCGTGCCGGTGGTCCCGCCCGTGCTACGGGTGAAGTAGCTCGAAGGAGGAGCCGCGGCGTCTTGCAATTCCGCGAACGAAGCCCGCAACTGGTCCCGGGTGAGGACGGGCAGCGCACTCAACTGGGAGAAATCCGAGAATTGCTCCGCGCGGAACCCGCGCTGCTGAAATTGCCGGCGGTAGTACGGAATTCTTTCGGCTGCATGCCGCAGAACGCGCTGGCAGCGTTCGAGGGAGAAGGCCTGCAGGCGCTCGGCGGGCCACGAGGCCCGCGACCTTACTTCTTCCGCGCGCCGCACCAGGTTCTGCCCAACCACCAACGAGAGAAGGGCGTACAGGAACGATTCTTTCGAGCTCAGGAGCATTCGACCGGCAATCAGGCGCGTAGGTCCGGCTGCGATAGTATCAGGTTCGTTCCGGTGAACTGCGCTCCAGGCGCCCGACCCAGCCCCGTGGCGGCTGAAAGGGCCGCGGGCCTGCGGGAGGCGCGTCGGGAAGGCGCACGGCCTTGCCGTTGAGTACCAATGTCTGTTCCCCAGGCGGAAGATCGGAAATTGCCCACGGGGGCCCAAACGCCCGGCGTATCAGCGGCACCTTCCGCGGATCGAATCCCATGAGGGAAGCCGACGCCCAGTCGCCTGCCGCGACGTCGTCGCTGAACAGAAGAACGCCGCTGTGGACGCCGCACGGAGCCAGGGGGCCATTCCCTTCTCCGCCTACCACACCGTCTACCAGCAGCAGGTGGAGACGCTGGGGATTGGCCGACATGGAACCATCGCGCGCCCCGTACTTCAAGATGCGGGCGATGTCCAGCGCCATGCGCCAGGCAGTGTCGTTGCCGTGCCAGCTTCCGAACTGGATGCCGCCGGCCAGGCGAACCAGACGGCGGGCAATGCGTTCGGCCACGCGCAGCAGGTTGGCCGCGCCCTGACCGGCGGGGCGCTCATTCACGCGATCGTGAAAGCGGGACAACGCCGAACGGATCCGGGAAGCGTGGGGGTATTCATCTCCGCCCTCCGCCGGCGACCCCAGCCGGTGGTGCGCCAGACAATCCTTATGGGCTATGGCTCCCACGAATCCCTTCAAGCCACAGGTCACGCCGACTTTTTCGTGGGTCTTCAGCTTGGGTAGGCTGATCACCACGTCGGCAGCCAGTACGTCCGGACTGAGGATGTACACGTGGCGTCCCTGCTGATGGTGAACCAGGGTGCGTTGTGGGTTGTAGTCGCTCACGCGAAAGCGCGCGCCGTCGCCACTGCTGATCTCCGCCAGCAGGCTGGCGGAACCAAGGTCTACCGCCACTCCGCCGACTGGCTGGTCGCGTTCGACTGCGGTGATCCGTCCCGCGACGTCGCGCGGGGCCACGAACAATCGCAGGTCTCTGGCTTCCACGTTGCCCACGCCCTGCTGCCGGTAGAAATCCAGCACGCCGGCTGCGCCCGTGTCTTGCAGCACTCGCTGCCAGTCACAGGACTGCAGGGCCGCATTCCCAAAGGCGATCTTTGCCTCCGCACCTGCGGCCAGCAGCACGTAGTCCAGCACCGCCCGCAGAACCGAACCATGCGTGCACTTCGCCTGAAACTGGGTCACCGACTCGTTCGCACGGCGGTGCTGGACAAAGTTGCACAAGACAAAAACCCGGCTGCCGCGGGGAATCAGGTCTCCCAGCGGGTTCCAGGAGGCGGTATCGAAGTGCTCGCGGTCGAGTCCGGCCTGCTGCAACACTTTTCGGACTGCCGCGTAGACGGCGTTGGGACGCGCCGCGACCGGTCCCAGGCGATACTCCGGATAGGTTTCGCTGGGCGAGAAATCGTCTTCGGACCCGGGATAGGCCAGGGTGGGATCGCAGATGGCGCTGAGTATGCTCATTTCCTGGACGGGCCCCTGGGCCGACGGGGTGTGTGGATGAAGTGGCCTTCCATGCCCCTCTCTGCCATGTTCAGCGAATCCCCTCGCTCCGGGGCAGACCAGCGGCCCGTGTGAATCTTGTCAGACGCTCTCACAGATAGCGCTCCGCCCACACCTCGAAGACCAGCAACGCGAAAAGCGGTAGTTGGCATTCACCGCCCTGGCGAACTCGCGGCCCATGACGCGGCCACCAGCTCGGGCTTGATTCGAAGATTCCGCAGATGCCGCACGTGACCCTGTGGAAGTTCTAGCACAGACGTAAAGGAAATGCCGCTTGTTGGAGCCCGCGCTCCGGACGGCCTGCTTCAGGAATGCGCGCCTTTGCGACGCAGAGAATTTAAGCTCGGGGACGGCGGGCGGGCGAAGAAATCTACACAGCCGGCTTGCAAGCGGTCACGATGCCCTTGTTGGAGTTGAAGAACTCCGTGGCCAGCAAAGGGTAGAAAACCGGCGCGAGCAGCGGCGCCAGCTGAAGGGGGAGCCCCTGGTTCTCGCACAGGTAAACGCGCACGTAGTTCCGGACCGGCCAGGAGAGTTCGTTGGTCTGGCGGAACTGGAAGCCGGCAAAGCCCGCCCCGGAAAGGGCGAGGCGCAGTGATGATTCGGTGTAGTTCTGAAGATGAAAAATGGACGTCCGTCCACGCTGCCACATCCGGCCTATCTTCCCTAGTCCGGGCAGGCCAGCCCAAGTTTGCATCACGCGATCCAACCGGGTGACCACGGGCGTGTGAAGATAGAGATGCCCGCCGTTTTTGAGCATCCGAAAGCACTGGCTGAACAATTGAGCCGGGCTGGCCACATGCTCGGCCACGTCCAGCATGGAAACCAGATCGTACCGCGCGGAAGGAACGGATGCCCAGTCCATGTCCTGGAAGACCTCGATGCCCAGGCTCCTGAGGTGATCAAGATTCGCCCCGGGAATCTCATGACCAGCGAGGCAGTGATAACCCTGCTTGCGCAACTCCTGCAACAGCTCGCCGTTGCCGCAGCCCAGGTCGAGGACGCGCTTGCCCGGATCACCCTGTGTCAGGCTGTGGATTGCGGCAACTGCGGTACGGACCTTCTTCAGGTTTTGGTCATGAATCTCAGCGTAATACTGTTCGGAATCAAGGGCTGCGTACGCTGCCCTCAGGTCCGCTTCGGTGAAGTCGTTGGCAACGAAAACCAAGCCGCATTCTAGGCAGCGGACGTGGTGTATCTCCCTGACTCGGCCATGTTCGTTGGAGGTGGTGCAGATGTGCTTTGTTTGGCTGTCACAAATCTTACAGGATGGCTGCATGGGGCCTTCTCCGTTCCGTACGTCCATGGGTTGCCCAGCCAAGTCAGCGCGAGGTCACTTGCGCAGCAACTCTTCGCGGAGTGATTGGTAATTGTAGATTTCGCCATTGAAGACCAGGGCGATGGAACCGTCTTCGTTGTAGACCAGCTGATGACCGCCGACGACGTCAATAATGCTCAGGCGCCGCCTGCCCAGCCCCACGTCCGGGCGGACAAACTCGCCGCCTTCGTTGGGGCCGCGGTGGAACAAGGTATCGTTCATGCGGCGGAGGTGCGCCGCGTCCACCGGCCGCTGATTCCGGTATTCGAAGATTCCGCAGATGCCGCACATAGCCCTGAGCAAGTTCTAGCACAGACGGGGTGAGATTCGCCCGCCCGGCAAAGCCAGCCGGGCAGAACCGCCTGACCTCAGGCGCGGCCCGGCAGGTGGGAAACGATCTGGGCGACGGGATCGCGCGCCAGTTCGGCCCGCCGCCCACTCGCGGCCCCGCGCGCTCGCGCCGGGTGTCCAGAAGCCGGGAAGACGTAGCACCCCGCGCGGTTCACGGGCGAACGAACAAGGCCAGCGGTCGCCAGTCGGAGTCGCCGTCTATGAGGTTGTCCTGGGCTACCAGGCGGCAACCCCACAGCGCTGCCATGCGCCGGAAGTTTTCTTGAGATTCTTCCTGCGCGTCCATTTCGTGCCCCTCGAAGACCAGCGCCTTCCACGGGATTTTCGCCAGCGCCGCCGGCCAGCCCACATGTCTCCAAACTGCCAGGAAGAACACAATGGATCCTTGCAGTCGCGGACGCAGCCAGTCCGGCACGCCCGCTTCCAGCGCGGATTCCGCTTCCAGGGTTCCGGGCACCAGGGTCAGCCGGGTGTTGCCCAGCAGGCCCTGCAATCGCTCCGCGGCGGAAACCAATTCCGGGAGATCCCAGCCCATGCCCCAGCGGGCGCCGCGGGACAGAGCGGCGGCCAGCATCATGGCGGAGTTGCAGCCCACATCCAGAACCAGACGATCTTCAAAATCGAGGCCTTGGCCGCGCAGCATGTCACAGATGCGTTCGGTGCGGTAGCGGGTGTCGCGCTTGCCGGTCTCCATACCGGGGACGCTCTGGTACAGGTACTTTCCCCCGCCGCGATGCAGCAGCGATCCCCCAAAATGGAAATGGCTGCGCGCCGAGTCCAGCACATGGGCAATCAGGGGGTTGCGATCGAGGAGGCGAAACTGCTGAAAGTCCACATAAAAAAGGGCGCCGTCGCTGGCCCGGCGGATGAGGTTGGCATTGCAGTCCGGGGGCAGGAAATCTCCGTGCTCCAGTCCCTCCGCGGCTACGATCGCGATGGCGTTCTTCCACTGACTGAGCAGGGATTCGAGCTCATGAACAAACTGAGCGTGCTCCGAGGCCGAGGGCGGACCGCCCTCCACGTGTTCGGAAACAAAGCTGGTAAGACGGCAATCCCCGGCCCGCAACTCGGCCAGGTCGAACAGGCGGGGACCGAGCCCCAGCCCAAACAAAAGGTTGGCCGCGTCCACCTGGTTCAGCACGCCGCCCATCCACTTGCTGGCGACCCAGTGCTGCCGCGCGTCCACCCGGTAGATGGCTTCGTGCGGCGGGGCTGCAATCTTCAGGATCTTGAAGCCGGCCTGGGGCGGATACCCTTGGACACACTCTCCCAACACCGACTCCAGTCCGGGTTGCGGGGGTAAATAAATCGTGTGCAGCCCCTCGGAGAAGCGCACCCGCCGGGCACGCAGGCAGGAGGCCAGAGCGTCTCCCGACTTCAATTCGTCCAACCGGGTTTGCCAGATCAGAGGACGCTGGCGGGGAGCAACGCTGCGGCCCAAAAACCAGGCGGGATTCAACAGCTTGGGGCCGAGGACGTGGAGTGCATGAATGGCCATGCGGGCTTCGACGTAGAGTCGGTAAACCAAGGGCACGCGGCGCAGCTTGCGCAGGATTTCGGCGTTTCGCTCACCGACGTAATGTGCCAAGGGCTTCATTTCGCTGCGTTCCTTCCATAATAGAGGTGATTCAGCACAACGAAAAGCGCTGGAGCGCTATTGGGACAGGCGCCGGCAGTGGCATCAGGGTTGTTTGAACCAACTCATTAGTGGTTTGGGTACGAACCTCGCGAGCTGATCGCTGAGGGCCGCGGAGGGACCTGCGAGCCATGCCCGTGGCAGGGCACGGAGCCCCAGCAACATGATCAAACCGGCGCATGCGAGGACGGCCAGGAGCACAATCAGATCCGGGGTGTGCCGCGCGCGCAGCAGCATGGCGACGGCAAGGCCGGCGGCGGCCACCGCCATCCCCAGCGCCAAACCGGCCCGCAACGACGCCAGTAGTTCCGTCCAGGTCGCCTGCATGAGCCGCAAGCTCAGGCTACCCATCATCGCCCACATCACCAGGACGGCGAGCAACACGCCGGCTGCCACTCCCGCCAACCCGTAGGGCAAACCCGCCAGGGCTGCGCCCGCCACCAGCACGGCAAAAATCAGATGTCGGGCAAATTGGGAGTACACCCGCGCGTGCGCCCGAGCCAAGGCATCGGAAAGCGTGAAGAGACCGCGGAAGATCCCGGCCAGCGCACACAGCCGTAAAGGAGCTGCGGCTTCGGTCCACTGCGGACCATACACCACGCGCAGAATTTCGGGCGCGGCCACCGCCAGCAGCGCCATTAGCGGTATGGATACGAGCGCAACCAGGTTGTGAGAGAGCAGGTACCAGCGGCGGGTCTTTTCCGGATCGTCCTGGATGCGGGCATAGAGGGGAAACAGGACTGTGGTTACCGCTGCCGAGAGATATCCGCTGCTCATGGAGCCGAGCGTATTGGCCCGCAGGTAGAGGCCGAGGGCCGCCGGGCCCAGCAGGCGGCCTACAATGAGCTGATCGACGCTGCGAGCCGCGTAATTGGCCAGCCGCGCCAGGGTCATTCCCACTCCGAAATGGAGCAGTTCGCCGGTCTCCACGCGCGATGCAGACGGCGCCCACGAATGGGGCGCTGCTACCGTCAGCAAGGCCAGCCGCACTGCAATCTGCACCAAGGCGCCGGCCACCAGGCTCCATACACCCCATCCCAGGACTGCGAGGACTATTGTGACCAGCGCGTAGGCGGGAAGATAGCTTCCCAATTCAACGAAAAAAAGTTTGCGAAATTCCAGCCGGCGAAACAGGAGCGCTGAAGAAACCGTTCCCAGGCTGCTCAGCAGCAGGCCCAGCGACAAGAGGCGAATCACCTGCAGCGTGGCTGCATCCGCCAGCAGGGGAGCGGTACTCCAAAGGAGCACGGTGGAAGCCGCTCCCAGCAGAGCCGAAAGCGTAAATCCGACCCTGAGATGGAGGTCCGCCAGACGTTCGCGCTGTACCAGGGCGGCCCCGATTCCGAGCTCGGAGAAGAGCGTCAGGAATTCGGAGAAGATCATCGCGAAACCAGCGATCCCGAAGTCGGCGGGCGACAACAAGCGGGCCAGGACCACTCCCACCACCAGACGCGCCACCACTTGGAACCCCGTCGTGGCCGTCTGCCATTTGACGCTGGCAACTGCCTCCTGCCCCAGGCTCTGCTCCATCTGCTCTACGCATCCTCCAGCGGCTTACGCCCCAATTCCGGAACCTGCCCGCGCCGCCTCACTTCCCCGCCGGCAAGACCGAGAGTATCTGTTCGACGGGATCGCGCGCCAGCTCTCCCAGGGCCCACTGGCGTCCATTGGCAATCAGGCGCCGGCGCAGGCCGGCGTCCGTGATCAGGCGCGCCACCGCCTCCGCAATGGCCGGCGGATTGCGCGGCTCCACCAGCAGCGCCGATTGTTCATGCTCGAGCACCAGGCCTATTCCGCCCACGCGCGTGGTCACCACCGGAAGGCCTTGCCCCATGGCCTCGGACAGCACACGCGGAAGGCCCTCGGTGTGCGACGCGTGCACGAACACGTCAGCCTGGTGATACACCGCCAGCAGCGCGTCGTGGTCCAGGTAGCCCAGCAGGCGCACGTGTTCTTCCAGGCCCAGCTCCTGCACCAGCCTTTTGACGGTAGCAGCAAAACCCGGCGCCGCCTCACCCGCATGCCACCACTCCACGGGATGACCACCTTGGCGCAACCTGCACATGGCCTGCAGCACGTCGCGAACGCCCTTGAACTGCGCCAGGGTGCCCACGCTCAGGCACAGGACTCTATTTCCGCCACAAGTGTCCGGGCGATCGAACGCCACCAGCGGCGTGTGGCTGGTAAAAGCCGCGGCCAGATAGACCTGGGGCCTCAGGGCCGCCAGCTTGCGGCAGATGGAGGGGTCGCACATGAGGATGACCGAAGCAATGCGGTAGGCTACGTCTTGCAGCCGGGCCCGTATCCAGCGGATCACGGTGCGCTGCACGCGGGCGAATCCGCTCTGCGGCTCCTCGATGCTCAAATCGGCGCCCCAATCGCCTGCGTAGAAGACCACCGAGTGTGCTCCGCGGAGCCATCCCAGCACCAGTGCGAGAAAGCCCTGGGGAGATGGCATGAACACAATCTGAGCGTGACCGCCGCGCAGCAGAGGCCACAACCGTGCCGCTGATCGCGCCCACACGCCCAACTTGGAGGCGATGGTCGCGGGGGCGCGGCGCGGAGCCGGGAGGCCGACGAAGGAAAAACGCGGCGCCGCCACCGGCGTATCGCAGACGTAGAGGCGGGAAGCCAGCGCGTCCGAGGGTCCTACGGCCACAGCCGTGGCCACCACATCGTGACCGCGTTCACACAATGCGGCGAGCAGGCCTCCGTCGTAGCGATGGAAATAAGGCGTTCCCGCCTTTTCGAGCGCTACCGAACCGAGTACCACCAGCAGGCGGGGCATCCAGGCTCAGGCCCGGGCCAAGCGGCGCGGCGCCAGGCGCACCTCAGGGGCGGGGAGAGTTTGCAGCCCGTGCAAGCAAACCGCGCTGGCAGTGGCAAAGAAAAGCCACACGTAGCCGGAATGAAGGGTGTCGTGAAACATGTTGTGGAACCAACAGCAAACCACGGCGCCCAAACAGCCGGCGCTCAACAGCCTCCAAAGTGGATCCACCCCGTGGCTGGCCACCTCCCAAAGGTTGCGCACCTGGCGGAACAACAGCCAGATGCCCGCCAATAGCCCGGGCACCCCCAATTCCACTGCAAAACGGAGCAGAACGTTGTGGGAAGACAGCCTGGAGAGACCCATTTCTCTGCCCACCACCCGAAGGTCGGTACCGAAACCTGTACCCATCGGGTTTTCCCAGAAGACGCTAAGCGCAGCGCGAGCAATGCGCAACCGGCTCAACCCAGTCTCCGACTGGAACTCTGCAGCAACTCCCAATTGATCGAACCGCGAAAGGAGATGCTCCTGGTGCGTCGCTCGCGTGGAGAGGACGTACGCGAATAGAAACAAGGCCAATCCTGCAGAAAGTGCCGTCCGCAGCCGTACTCGCGCGAAGAAAGCGACCACGGCAGCTCCAATCATCAAACCCGTAATGGCCGAGCGGGATTGGGTGAGGAGAGTGCACAGGGTGCTGACACCGGTGAGCGCGGCCCACAGCCACTGCCGGATACCGGTGGAGCTCAGGGTCATGGCCAGGCCGATGGGTACGGCCAGGGCCGTTACTTGGGCCAGGGCGTTGGGCTGGCCAAACGGCCCTCCCAACCGGGCACCGGCCTCGGTCTGGTAGCTGAACTGTACCTCCGCCCCGAAGAAAGAAAAGGCCTCCGCGCCGGTAGCAAAGACGCCGATGGTCAAGGCGGCAACCACGGCGCCACCCGCGAGCACTGCCATTAGAGCCAGGTGCACCTTGCGCTTTCCATCGAGAACCTGGACGGCGACCAGATACACCAGCAGGATGGCCAGAAACCGCATGGCGCTGGCCAGTGACTCTTCGTCCGCCCGCGGCAGATTGGCGATGATGGTGATGCCCAGCAAGATGACCGGCGGATCCAGGCGGCTGATGCGAAAGCTGCGGTGGTTCAGGAGTAAATACAGGCCCGCTGACCATACCGTCAGCGCGCCCACCACGTCCATCACGTCCCAGTTCAGCTCCGGGAATCGGGCCAACTGCCCGAAGGCGCCGGCGATAATCAAGAAGAGCAGGCCGTACAAGGGCCGCACGAAGACCACGCACCCGATCACCAGCACGCTGGCGAGTGAGAGAAATAGCCAAGGATTTAATAGTTCCACGTGCGCCCCAGGCGGAGGCGGCGGTTCCCTCCGCCTCCGGAAATTTCTCCGCTATTGTATAACGCCGCTGCCGGCAGCCTGGGGCAGGGGTTGCGGAGGAGACTTGGGCGGGCGGGTTGGACCACCGGGTTTGACCTCGGAAGACTTGATGCTAAAATCAATGAACCCAAGTGCGGGATGCCCCGACCCAACTGCCGCCCCATGGATAACAATCCTCAGCCTGAATTGAGACTGGCCCGCGCCGAGCCGGCCACCGCCCCTCCCGTCCGTCTGGGAACCTACCTCCAGCCGGCAGCGAGGGAGACTTCGGCGATGGATTACTGGCACATCCTCACCAAGCATCGCTGGACGGTGATCACCTCGGCGGCGCTGCTGGTTTCCATGGCCACGCTGATTTCGGTGCGCATGACGCCCAAGTACGAGGCCCGCGCGCGCATCGCCATCCACCGGGAAGCCGCCGACG
>CAZZAQ010000050.1:4138-12557 GCA_964652165.1 uncultured Bifidobacterium sp. | reverse complement strand
CTCGAACTTGCGCTCGCCCGTAAGGGTGAGCACGCCGTTCTCGACCGTCACCTTCACGTCCTCCTTCTTCACTTCAGGCAAGTCGGCTTTCACGAGCCATTCCTTGTCGTCCTCGCTGATGTCCACCGACGGCGCCCACTCCGTAATGGTCATGGTTTCCTTGTCACCATTGGGCACGCGGGCGGGTTTTAGCCCGAAGATTCGGGCCAGCCTGTTTTGCGACTCTTCCATTTCTTTGAACGGATCCCAGCGTGTTAATGCATTCATAATCGTTTCCATTCGCGGCTGGTTTCTCACCGAAGCGGAGGGCCGGCGCCGCGAGCGCCCGGCCCCGCCGCCGGATGGAACAGATACAACCGGACAAGTCCGCGTCCCATCCTTTGACAATCTCGCAAGAGCACGGCCTTGCAGCTTTCCAGTTCTTGTTGAACGCTCACCCCGTTTTGCCGCCAGGAAGCGCCCACCCGCTCGTCCTCGCCTCGCTTCTTCCTCAACAATTTCAAGGCTTCGGTGCGGTCCGGCTCATTCCGGATGCGCTCAAGGAATCACGACGCGCAAGGCCTGGCGGCGGATGGAGAACCGCGCCGGCAAGTGGCCCACGTTGTCGCCATCCACCTCCAGGGCGACAGTGGACTCGCTGGTGAGCGTGACGGAGTCCGCCTGAAAGGTCCGGCAGCCGGCCGACGAATGGAGTCGATCGGTCAGCCAGCCCCAGCCGCATCGAAGCAGGGTTTCCCAATTGGCGCGCGGGAACACCGTGACATCCAGCAACCCGTCGCGCAGGTCGGCGGCGGGAAAGAGTTTGAACCGACCGCCGTAGTAGCGGCCGTTGCCGATGAGGACCAGTTCGCCTTGAGCGGCAGTGCTCGCAGAGGAAGCGACAATGGCCGTTTTGGCTTCCGCAAGGGCCTTGAAGCCGGCGACCACGTACGCCAGCGGGCCGATTGCCTTCTTGTGTTCCCAGTCAACCAATTCGATGGCGCGCGAGTCCAGCCCCGCGCCGGCGAGCTGGGCGAAGCGCCGCCGGGCAGGCCCGCCGTTGGCTGTGAACTCGACCTCCGGTAAATCCACGAGGGACTCCCTGCCTTGCTGAATCACCGCCCAGGCAGACTCGAACGCCATCGGAAGGCCGAGCTCGCGCGCGAACACATTGATGGTGCCCAGCGGCAGGATCCCGAGCCGCACCCTGACCAGGCCCTCCGGCTCATCGCCGATGCCATTCAAGACCTCGTTCAAAGTGCCATCGCCCCCGGCGGCCACCAGGGTTTCGAAGCCTTCGCGGACCGCCTGGCTGGCGAGCAGACGGCCGGCGCCGGGCGCGTAGGTCGGCCTGAGGGCCACCTCCGCGGAGAGCCGGGCGAGCTGATCACGGAAGCGCTTCGCTTTGTTGCCGCGGGCGGCGGGATTGAAGATCACGCAGGTCTTCATCGGCGGAGGGTCGAATACCGAACGCCGAGCGTCAAGACTCCCTCCGGATGTTGCGCCGGCCACACTCAGCGCATGCTGGGAGTGGCGTTGAAGTGTTGAAGCGTGAAAAAGTTGAGGCGGGCAAATGCCCGCCTCACTCTAATTCTTCAGCAATGGATCTTGGGCCCAGTTGGCCGTCGTGCTTCTACGGCGAGGACTGGAAGGTGACTTGGCCGGAAGACTCTCGATAGGCCTTGGGAATCTGGTTCGGCTTCATTTCGTTCCAGGACGTGATGAACCAGCCGCGGTCGGGTCCGAATTTGGCGAGGGCCTCGTCGTAGTGGAAATTGAAGTGGCCATTCATGGTGGCACTTCGGACGATGCCGGCGCCGGTGAAGTCCACCTCGGTGCTCATGCCGGTGCCATTGACCGTCAAGGCCGCATTGGGCGCGTAGTAGGCGCCACTCATGCCGGCGTTGCCGTTCAGCGTGATGCTGGTGACATTCGTCGTGCCCCAGAAGAGGAAGTTGCCGGCCCGGCCATCGCTGTTGGCGGTGTTGTTGCCCGACAGGGTCACGCTGGGGGCGTCCGAATAGAGCTCGAATTTCTTGCCATCCAGGATGACCAGGCCGCCCAGGTTGAGGGTGCTGCTGACGTAAAGCCGGGCGTTGCCTCCCACGTACACCGTGCCGTTCAACGTGGTAAGACTGTAGTCGCCATCCCCCAGCACGTAATCGTACCAGGTGGCCGTGGTGATGTGGTTGGTGTTGTAGGTCTCGCCGCTGACGTAGGTGAAGGTCGGATAGGTCCAGTTGGTGCCGTAGCCGGAGATATAATCGTAGTTGTAATACCAACCGCGGTATTCCGGTTTGCCAGTCGTGATATTGTTGGAAGTGACACTGCCCATATAAGTGCCGGACGCCGGATAAGTCCGGGTCGAAGACGGAGTCGTGTTGGTCACTGTGTAGACCGTCACCGGTCCGGGCGATCCGACAGGATAATTCGTCGAGGTCACGGGGTAGTTGGTTGTCACCGGTCCCGACGGGCTCGATGGATACGTAATGGTCGTGGCCGTGGTGCCGGCGTTGGTCGTAATTGTCGTGGCGATGACGTTGGTGACCCAACCCCCGGACGGGGTCCAACCGCCGCTGTAGGGGACGGTGACGTCCGGGAAGGAGACGTTCATGTCGCTGGCCCTGTAGCCGGGCTCGATGCCGTCGTTGGAGGACTGCCAGGAGATGTCGCCGACCGCCCCGTTGGGCCCCAGAGCGATGGTGCCGTTCGGACCGGTGGAGACATGGCCGAAAATGTTCGCGTTGTCGATGGAGATGGAACCCCCGTTTTCGACGGAACCGTTGACGGCAATGTCGCCGTTGGCCTTGAAGCGACCGGGCGCATAATGGCCGTTGGTGCTCCAGGCGGGGTCGCTGGAGTCAAAACTGTCGGTGCGAATGCCATTTCCGTTCAACTGGATGCTGTCGCGGGCGACGAGGGCCTTGGTGAAGATGCGATCACGGCCCGTCCGGGTGTGCACGCCACGACCCAAAAGCACCTGGCGGCGTACCGAGGTGTTGATTTGGGCGAGAAGCGGCCCCTCCCCGGAGGAGGCATAGGCCTGCGGCAATTCCACGTAACCGAGCGAGTCAACGTCGGGCACGTTGTTGGAATAGCCCGCAACCCAGTTATAGATCGTCACAACGTAAAAGCTGCTCTCAATCGATCGGGTCATCTGGTACCGGTCGCCACTCACGCGGGTCCAGCCGTCGCATTCAATGTTCGTCCAGCCATGAGTGTTGAGGTGCGTGAGGGCATCCTCGATGCCGGCCTCGATGACTGGCACCGCCGAGTTCCAGGCCTGGGAGCGCATGACGGCGGTGTTTTGGCTCTGCACCAGGGTCAGGTAGGCCACGAGGATGAAGCTGATCAGGGCGACAACGATGATGGTCAGCATCAGGACGTGGCCCTGCTTGGCGGATGGAGTGGAATGGATGGTTTTCATGTGCCTTGTCTTCGGATGACGATTTTGGCGGTTTGCACGGCTTCAGTGTTGGCTTTGACGCCGAGAATCTCGCGATAGCATTTCCAGGAAACGTCCACCACCTTGGCTTCGTTGGCCGTGGCGGCTGGGTATTGGTCCAAGGTCCCAGGCTGCGTGTTGCGCTTGCCCAAATGAAACTCAAGGTCTTCGCAGCCGGTGAGCAGGGTCTTCACTTCGCCCGCCTTGTAGCGCCACAGCGTCTTGCTCCAGGGGCTGTGGACGTAATAGAGGTACCAGCCGTCGTAGTCCTCCAGCGCCAGGAAATTGGTCGTGCAGTAAAAGACGCGGTTGCACGAGCGCAGGTCGCGCGTGATATTGTCGATGGCGATGCGGTTGGCGTCATCCAGCTCGACGTAGTTGGCCATGGCGACGAAGCTGCGCCCGCTGAAGACGGAGATGCCGACGAGCGCCAGCATGAGCAGGCCCGTGACGCCGATGGCCATTAACGCCTCGACGAGCGCCATGCCAGAGGCGCTTCGCTGGCGGCGTTTAGTAGATGTAAACTTGAAGTCCATTGCGTGCGACATAAGTGGTATAGGAACGGTTGCGATCAATGGAACCGGTCTGCCAGTTCACCGAAATCGTGACCATTCTCAGATTGTTGCTGTAGCTGGAACTGATCGGACAGTTGGTGATGAGGATTGTGCCGTTGTAGACGGCCCCCGGGCTCTCAGGGGAATTGGGGTCGTAGCGATCGACAAAGGTGGTCGGGATGTTCGTGGGGTTCGTGATCTGGTCCCAGCTTTGCAGCCGGATGGCTTCCGCCTTTTGCAGGAGAATCTGCGTCGCGCGCAAGTTTTCCCGCGACATCTTGATGGTGAAGAAACCCGTCGTGAAGCCGGAGAATAGCGCCGCCACGCAGGTCCCGATGATGCCCAGACTCACGGTCACCTCGGTCAGCGAGAAGCCCGCTTGCGACCGCCGGAGGGTGCGCCGTCTGACTGCACCCAGCCCAGTTTGTAAAGATGTTTTCATTTCGCGCGGCCGTTGCGGCCGGGCCAACTTAAGCAGGAGCGTTGCCAGCCCGGGCAATTCAGCCCTCGGTACGCAAGATAGGGGAGGCAAACTGGTTCCAATAGGGGAAGTACGGTGAATCTTGGACGCCTTGTCCTGTTTGCAGCCGCCTTCGCGACAGACTCAACCACCGTCGCCGCGATCCAGCCCGCGGGCGTTGTCTTGGAACCGTGTCGGGCTCGTCCCGGATTGGGACAAAAGAATTAGCCGTACCGATACGGCCGGGACAGAGTGAACGTGTTCGGCAAATGCCGCACGTCACGCACCGCGCCGTCGGCCAGCAGCACCTCGACCACGTCAAATCGAATCCGGATGGCGGGATGGCCGAGCAACTTGAGATAATCCATTGCCGTCCGCGAAATGAGGCGCCTCTTGCGCTTGTCAACCGCCACCGCGGGGCGCACCCATTCCTCGCTCGAGCGGGTCTTCACCTCGACGAAGACCAGGCAATCGGCGTCACGGAAAATGAGGTCGATCTCCCCGTGCGCGGACCGGAAGTTGGCGGTCAGAAACTTCATGCCTTGGCGCCGCAGGTGCCTTCGGGCCGCCGCTTCGCCGAGCCGGCCTCGTTGCAGGTGCACCGGAAGATCGTCGCCAGGCCAAAGCTTTCGAACTCGCTGCCACAAGCTCATGGGCCGATTAGCCTGCATTTCTCGCAGTGCGGCAAGGCCGCAACCAAACGGACCGCGGACGGTCCCCCGTCCGCAGCGGATCCAGTGGGGGCTGGCCGGAGGAGACGCGCGGTATCGTCGAGCGCATCGTACGCGAGGAGACGCTTACATCAGTCGGTTTGTCCGGGCCGTTTCACAGTCGGGTTCGTTGATGCCGCTGACGGAACAGAGGCGGACCCTGTTTCAGGAACGACGTCCGCGGGAAACTCGCTTTCCACCCTCATCCGTCGCACCGGCGCGGACGGTGTTGTTGCTACGGCGTCGCCTTCGCGAAATTCTGCCACAGCAACCGTGCGGTGATCGCCACGGCAACGGCGATGAACACGGGGCGGATAAACTTCACGCCCTTCTTCACCACAACCCGCGAGCCGAGCCGGGCGCCAATCCACGCCCCGGCCCCCATGCACAATCCCGCGCCGAAATGCGCGTGACCCGCGGCGAGGAAGACACCGAGCGAGGCCAGGTTGCTCGTAAAGTTCATCATCTTGGTATGCGCCGTCGCGCGAGTCATGTTGAAGCCGAGCAGGACCATGTACGCCAAGGCCCAGAAAGTGCCGGTGCCCGGACCGAAAAAACCGTCGTAGAAGCCGATTCCCAACCCGAAGCTGAAGTGGAACAGACCTGCGTTCATTCGCGGGTGGAGATCAGTTTCGCCGACTTTCGGCTGGAAGAGCATGTAGAGGGCGATAGCGATGATGAGACATGGGATGATTTGCCGGAGAACGTCCTTTCCAGTTTCGTTGCGTCCCATCGCGATGACCAGCCAGGCGCCAAGTCCCGCGCCGATGGCGGTGAAGAGGATGCCGGCGACGCACGCCCGGAAGTCAATGAGGCCGGCCCGCCCGTAGTGCCACGCCGCGCTGCCGGAGCCGAACGTGGCCTGGAGTTTGTTGGTCCCCAGCGCGTCCTGCGGCGTCATGCCGAGGTTGAGCAGCACGGGGATGGTGATCAGCCCGCCCCCGCCCGCGATGGAGTCGACGAACCCGGCGAAGAGACCGGTGAGGAACAGCAACGGGTAAAGCCAGGGCGCCATCATTTGGGCGGACCGAGTATGGCCGCCGGCGCCCGGCGGAACAATGGGGATTGCCGTGCATCCCCAAGTTGTTGGTTGGGGCGTAGTCCGCAGGGGGCTGCTCCCTCTCCCCGTCGGACGGGGAGAGGGTTGGGGAGAGGGGACTCCTTGCAGAGTTGACGGCCCTCCTCTCCCCGCCCCTCTCCTCCCTCCGAGGGAGGAGAGGGAGAAACCACCAACAACTTCGGGAGGCACCGTGGGGATCGATTGTGAATGATTTTTTCTTCCCCGCGCCGCGCGGCCCTCTACACTGCGGGCCGATGTCCGAAGTATTCGCCCCGGAAATCAACGCGAGCGCCATCGACCGGCCGGCGCCCGCCGTCGCCTGGTTCTGCCTTCGCTCGCAGGTGAAGCACGAGCACCTCGCGGCCGAGCACCTGCGCCGGATGGGCGACGTGGAGGTCTTCAACCCGCGCGTCCGCTACACCCGCACGACGCGACTCGGGCCGATGGGGGTCACGGAGTCCATGTTTCCGAACTATCTCTTCGCCCGATTCAACTGGCAGACGGGCCTGGCGAAGGTGCATTACGCTCCAGGCGTGAGTGGGATCGTTCACTTCGGCGACAAATGGCCGACAGTCCCCGAACGCGCCATCGAGGAAATCCGCGACCAGCTCGAAACGGACGGCATCTGCGAATTGGAAGATGCCATCGAAGCCGGAGAAACGGTGGAAATCGCCGGCCGGGCTTTTCTCGGATTGCAGGCGGTCGTCACGCAGGTCATGCCTGGCAAGCAGCGCGTGATGGTGTTGATGGATTTTCTGGGCCGCCAATCCATGGTCGAGGTCGGCGTCGGGTCCATTATCCGGCGCGGGTTCGACCGGTGAGACGCGATGACCCGCGCGCCGCCTGCGCGGCCTGCGGCTTCAGCGCCAGTGCGTCCGTAGCTCAATTGGATAGAGCTTCTGACTTCGGATCAGAAGGTTGCAGGTTCAAGTCCTGCCGGACGCGCCACCGAATCTGACATGATGCCTGAGTTGGGGCGCTCGAAGCATTTCATCATGCGGCAATTTTCTCCCGTCGGGTAGGCAGTTTTTATCCTCGCCGAGCCAGCCCTTGCATTGGACCTGGTTCAATCATTGCACAGGATCTCACACCGCAAAAGGCTTGCCCCCGGGCCGCCATGGGGGATTCCTGGGCCATCCGATGGCCTGTATTTGCTGCGCTTTCGGGGCGATCCACCGAGGTCATCCGCGATGCAATCCACGGGCGGGCGGCGGTCACTCTGCGTCTGCGTGCTTCCTCGGCATGCCCGGTGCTCTCGTGCGAGGTGGGAAGAATTGGTCAGGTTGTCAGTTCGGGATTCCTGTGTGGCGGCCCGATGTCACGGATCGGCCAGGGCCAATCAACGCTCGTCGACGACAACCGGACCCGTGCCCCCAATGCAATGATGATGACTATGAAAGCAACTAAGGAAACTCCAAGAAACTGGTTCACCAAACTGACCGGCCTGCTGCTGGGCCTCAGTTGAATTGGGGCAGAGGAATTGAAGAGTTCCTATTCTTCGGGCCAGGGCTCGGGTGCGTCTCCCGTTCCTCCCACTTTTTTGCGGTGCTCAGCCGATTTTTTGAAAGATCGGGATGAGTTGGAGCGTATTCATAGCAGCGGGCCGAATGGTCCGAACAACCAATACCCGTAACAGGCCGTAACCAGCATTCCCCGAAGTTTGGTGGGGCTGTCGAAAGTGGTACCATAACCCGGGCCGCTCGTATGAACTTCAAACTTGCAATCGGAATCGGTGTCGCCATCGTGGCGGTATATTGCGTCCTCGTCATCGGCATAGTCCGAACAACTGTACTGTACGAGTCTTACCATCGTTACGTGGGCATCGCGATCAGCACCGGCGGCGCGGCGTTTCTCGCCGTGGGGGCCTGGAAACGCCGCCGCATCGCCCGGCAGGCCATCACGGAGGACGGCGCTCCTACGGAGGATGCCGACGAGCCGGCCCACGCCACGCAGCAATTCAGTCTGCTCAACTCACGCTCCGTCGGCGTGATGTGCTTGATCCTCGGCCTGGCCACGGTCTTCATCCTCCCGCTGCCGCCCCCGGCCATGCCCATCCGCGCCGCCCAACCGCTCCGGACCAATGAGCCGCCCAAAGTGGAGCCTGTCAAGCCCGCCATGTTCCCGGCCGTGCGCATCCAGGGCATCTACTACAGGCCGGAGCGGCCCTCGGCGCTGATTAACGGCAAGTCCTATTTCATCGGCGACCAGGTG
>CAZZAQ010000050.1:0-4128 GCA_964652165.1 uncultured Bifidobacterium sp. | reverse complement strand
GGTGCAAGACGCGAAAGTCGTCGCCATCGCCCGCGACCAGGTGTTGCTCGAGATCGAAGGCCAACAACGGGTATACCTGCTGGAGAAGTGATCCCTGCCGGCAAAGAGTGCCGTGAGCCGGCCTGAGCCGGAGTCGATCCAAACTTCCTGCCAGCCCAACTCGTTCACGCCTGGGCATTTGCACTATGATTGAAATGTGTCGATTGGCGCGTGTGCCGATGTAGTCCGGCCCAAGTCGGCTGAATTTGCCGCCCAGCGAAAGAATTTGCACCCTCGCCTCGATCCTGGTGGCTCCGGGTGGCATCGTGTTCGACAGCAGCACGGATCTTCCGGTGGCGAACGCCATCGTCACGCTGCTCGACGCGAGCAGCGGCCTGCCCGCGCTGGTTTATCAAAGCAACGGTCGCGCGCCTTCGCCGAACCCGGTCACGACCGGGCCGGACGGCGTCTATCTGTTCCCCCTCCTGCTGCCGGGCGTCTATAAACTGCAAGTCCTCCCGCCGCCCGGCTACACGTCGCCGTCGAAGGTGGCGCTCGACCGGCTGCCGAGGGATCGCACGATTGCCAACCCCGGTTCGTTCGGCGGCAGCTTCAATATGCCGCTGGGCGCCGGTCCGGTGCAGTTCGATTACCCCGTCGATCCCGTGAAGGATAACGGATCGGGTTTGTTCATCCAGAAGCTCGCGTCGGTCGCGATCGCGGAGGTCGGCGACTTTGTCGATTACACGCTTCGCGTCAACAACGTCAGCGGCACGAACCTCAATGCCGTGAGCGTCGTGGACCAGCTTCCCTTCGGTTTCGTTTACCAGCAAAACACGGCCCGGCTGGAAAATCGAAAGACCCCCAACCCGCAGGGCGGCGGCGGACCGCAATTGCAGTTCACCATCGGCGCGCTGCCGAACAACACGACGGTGACGCTCACCTACCGCGTGCGGATCACACCCGGAGCGACACAGGGCAACGGGGTAAACACCGCCCAGGCGTTCGACAATGGGCCGCCCAGGCGCGTCAGCAATCAGGCCAGGGCCGTCGTCCGGCTCACGGGCGGCGTGTTCACCGATCGCGGCATCCTCATTGGCAAGGTGTTCGTGGATGAAAATCGCAACCGCATCCAGGATCCCGGCGAGCCGGGCGTGCCGGGCGTGCGTCTCTTTCTCGAGGACGGCACGTTCGTCATCACCGACAGCGAGGGCAAATACGACTTCTACGGCCTGCGTCCCATTGCGCACGTCGTGAAGGTCGATCTCACCACGCTCCCGAAGGGCGCCGGGTTGGAGGAACTCTCGACCCGTGACGCACTGAGTCCGAGCACGCGCTTTGTCGAAATGAAGCGCTACGAACTGCACAAAGCCAATTTCGCCATCCTGCCCGGCCGGGCGGAGATGAAGAAGGAAATCGAACAGCGCCGGAAGCTAGCGGAGAATCTCCCTGCCGAAATCGACAATGCCGCGAAGACTTCACTGCGCCGCGACAACGAACTGCCCGTCACCTCGCTCGACACCAAGACTCTTCCCGCCAGCGGCATCGTCGGCCAGCGCGGCCCACAATCTCCCGGCGCCCAAACCACAAACCACAATCCCCAATTCGCAAACGCCAATCGCACGAACGCGTCGAGCGCCCCCCTCACCCCGGCCCTCTCCCCCTCCGCGGGGGAGAGGGGGACCGCAGCTTCCGCGAACGGCGCGATCCCGGGCGCCACGACCAACGCCGCTTCCGCCGGCGCCGGCTCCTCAAACAATGTCTTCACGCCAGTGCTTCCCGCTCCGAAGGAGGCGCTCAACCCGGGCAACTCCGATCTGCCGTTCTTCGCGCCGGGCCAGCCGCAGATCAGTTTGCAGCAGGTGTTGACGAACGTGGACAACACGCTCGGCTTCGTGAACCTGCGCGATGGCGACACGCTGCCGATGCCGCAGGCGACGGTGTGGGTGAAGGGCCTGCTCGGCGCGAAGTTCGGCTTGCAGGTCAATGGAGCGGACGTGCCGGCCACGCGCATCGGCAAGCGCGCGTCGATCGCGGCCCGGCGGCTCGAGGCGTGGCAATTCGTGGGCGTGAACTTCAAGCCGGGCACGAACCGGCTTTCGGTGCTCTTGCGCGATCCGTTCGGCAACACGCGCGGCTCGAACAGCATTGCCCTCATCGCGCCGGACAAGCTCGGGCAGATCAAGATTCTGTTGCCGAAGGAGGACCAGCCCGCCGATGGCAGGACGCCCGCGAAGATTGTCGTGCTCCTGCAGGACGCGAAGGGCGTTCCGGTCACCGCGCGCACGCCGCTCACGCTCCAGGCCAGCCACGGCGAATGGCTCCTGTCCGACTTGAACAAGACCGAGGCGGGCGTGCAGGTCTTCATCGAGGGCGGACGCGCGGAGTACGAGTTGAAAGCCCCGCTCGAACCGGGCGATGCGAAGATTACCGTGAGCAGCGGTTCACTCGGGGCGGAGACGACGCTGGCGTTCATGCCCGAGTTGCGGCCGTTCCTGGGCGTGGGCATCGTGCAGGGCTCGATTAGTCTTCGCAGCCTGGCGTCCGGTTCGATCCTGCCCACCCGCAGCCGCGACGGATTCGAGGAGGAGTTGCAACACTGGCAGGCGACCTGGAACGACGGCAAGGCGGCGGCCGGCGCGCGCGCCGCCTTTTATTTGAAGGGCAAAATCCAGGGCGACTATCTGCTCACCGCCGCCTACGACTCCGACAAGAGCACGCGAGAACGGCTCTTCCGCGACATTCAACCGGACGAGTTCTATCCCATTTACGGCGACAGCGCGGTGAAGGGTTTCGACGCGCAATCGACCAGCCGCCTTTACATCCGAATTGACAAGCGCAAGTGCTACCTGCTCTACGGGGACTACGTCACGTCCAGCGCGACCGAGGCGCGGCAACTCGGCAACTACAACCGCGCCATCACCGGCGCCAAGGCGCACTACGAGCAAAACCGCGTGTCGCTGAATGCCTGGGCCAGCCAGGACACCTCGCGCCAGGTGATCGAGGAAGTTCCGGCCAACGGCACTTCCGGCCCTTACTTCTTCGGCATCGCCAACGGCATCGTCAACTCGGAGGTCGTGCAAATCATCACGCGCGATCGCAACCACCCGGCGCTGATTCTCGACACGGTGCAACTGACTCGCTTCGCCGATTACGAGTTCGAGCCGTTCACCGGCCGGCTGTTGCTCAAGGCCCCGGTGCCGAGTCTGGACGCGAACCTGAACCCGGTCTCGATTCGCATCACCTACGAAGTCGATCAGGGTGGCGACAAGTTCTGGGTCAATGGCGGCGACGCTCAGGTGAAGGTCACGAAGTGGTGGGAAGTCGGCGGAGCGGTCGTGCGCGACGAAAATCCGCAGGCCAACTACGGTCTCTACAGCGCCAACACGACGATCAAGCTGGCCAACAAAACCTACCTCGTCGGTGAAGTCGCGCAGAGCGACGCGGTAGGCACTTTTGGCGACGCCCAACGCGTCGAGTTGCGGCATACCCGCGACAAGACGGATCTCCGGGCCTATTACACGCGGGCGGACAACACGTTCAGCAACTCGGCGGCGATGATTGCGGCCGGCCGCGTCGAGGCCGGACTGAAGTTCTCCCAGAAGCTCGATCAACGCACGCGGTTGGTCGGACAGGCCATCGAAACCGAATCGCTCGCCAACGACGGAAGCCTGTTCGGCGCGCAACTCGGCCTCGAGCACACGTTCGAGAACCAGGTGAAGCTCGAGTTAGGCGGCCGTTACGCGAAGGAGACCGCCGACCCGGCCAACGCCAGTTCCTCGCGCCCCGCGGGGACGACGCCGAACGAAGTCCGCGCCCTCGGCATCAAGCTTACATCGCCGATTCCGAAAGTGAAGAACGCCACAGCCTACGTGCAATACGAGTGGGACGTCGTCGAGTCCGACCACCGCCTGGTCGCCGTGGGCGGCGAGGCGCGCCTCCTGCCGAAAACGCGGCTCTACGGCCGCTACGAGTTCATCAATTCGCTGAACGCGCCGTTCCAGTTGAACGGCCTTCAGTCGCAGAACACCGGCGTGATCGGGCTGGAAACGGAGTACATGAAGGACGGCAAATCCTTCAACGAATACCGCATGCGCGACGCCATCACGGGCCGGGAGTCCGAAGCGGCGACGGGCTTGCGCAACGTGT
>CAZZAQ010000049.1:0-12584 GCA_964652165.1 uncultured Bifidobacterium sp. | reverse complement strand
TGCCCTTGTGTTCAGTCACTTACGCATTCCATCCCCTCCAGTTGCGAAAGTCGGGATAGCAGTGCCCGGATGCGCCCCAACACGGCACCCGTCTACAATCGACATTGCCGTTGGCGCTGAATCGGCTACGCTCTGGAGGAACAGCCAAAGGTTCCATGCCGCAAGAGCAGCCAGACGACCGATCCCGGGTAAACGCTCCTGCCGGGCAAATCGGCGGGCGGTCTCCCGCGCCGGGGGAAGCCGCGCGCAAGCCGCCTCACATCCCCGACCACGAACTGCTCCGGCGCATCGGCGCCGGCAGCTACGGCGAGGTGTGGCTGGCGCGCAGTGTCATGGGCACATTCCGCGCGGTGAAGGTTGTTCACCGCGCCAGCTTCGACCACGAGCGCCCCTACGAACGCGAATATGCCGGCATCCAGAAGTTCGAGCCGTTCTCCCGCTCGCACGAGGGCCTCGTGGACATCCTGCAAATCGGCCGCAACGATGCGGAAGGCTATTTCTATTACGTGATGGAATTGGCCGAATCAGTAGCCAGTAATCAGTAATCAGTAATCAGTCCTTGGAAGTAGCCCGAGCTTCGGCCAGCGCGGTGCCACTGAATACTGACTCACTGATTACTGATTACTCTCCGCGGACCCTCCGCTCCGAAATCCAGCGCCGCGGCCGACTCCCCTTCGACGACTGCGTCGCCCTCGGCCTATCGCTGGCCCGCGCGCTGGCCCGCCTGCACGCGCAGGGTCTGGTGCATCGCGACATCAAGCCCTCCAACATCATTTTCGTGGGCGGCACGCCCAAGCTGGCCGACATCGGCCTGGTGACGGACGCAGGCGAAGCCCGTTCCTACGTCGGCACCGAAGGCTTCATCCCACCCGAAGGCCCCGGCAGCCCGGCGGCGGACTTGTATAGCCTGGGCAAAGTCCTCTACGAAGCCAGCACCGGCAAGGACCGCCAGGACTTCCCGGAGCCGCTGACGCACCTGGGCGACCAACCCGACAAAGACCGTCTGCTCGAACTCAACGCCATCCTCCACCGCGCCTGCCACTCCGACCCGCGCGCCCGCTACCACTCCGCTGAGGTAATGCTGGCGGAACTGGAACTGTTGCAACGGGGCGAATCGGTGAAAGCCCGGCGCGTGGTGCAACGGCACTGGAACTTGCTTCGAGCAGCCAAATCTGCGTTAATGTCCCCATCCGCCATGAAACCCCTCCGCCACCTCGCCCGCCTTGCCGCCGGACTGGCCCTGCTCGCCGCGCCCGCGTCGCTGCCCGCCGCGTTCCTCGACGCCTCGGGGCTGCTCGTCTCCCAATGGCGGAACGCCCCCTTCATTGACTCCTTCCTCGACCCGGCCGCGCCCTCCGACGCCACCCTCGCCGCCTCCGTCGTCCTCGGCAATGGCGAGCGGCTCGACTCCGTGGCCGTCGTCCTCTGCCCCGCCGGCACCCACGGCGCGCCCGGCGCCGGCAGCCTCGGCCATCTCCGCTGGGGCCTGTGGCTCTCCGCGCCCGAAGACTTCGCCGCCGCCCGCCTCGCCGACCTCGCCTCCACGAACTGGCTGCGCTTCTTCGACGCCCCCTCCGCCGCCATCGAATTCGGCGGCGCGCTTTCGTCGGGCGTGAGGGTGGGTCGAGGGGAAATCGTCGAGAACCCAGAAGGCCGTTGCTTGACGTGGGCAAAGGCCAGGCGCAGGCTCGCTGCTTGAAAGCCGACGAAAAACGATTTTCCGGCACCGGCGCAGCGGTGGCGGGAGAGGGCGATGGCATTGGATTGGTTCGCCCAGCGGTTGCAGACGGGCCGCTGTAACGCTATGGCACTGGAACCTGGACTGGATCCGAACGAACAGGTCTTCCTTCAAGGAAAGACTCAGAATCCACATGGTCACTTGAAGGTATTCCAACCACCTGACCCCGCACAGTATGATACGAAGGAGATGACGTTATGATCCGAGGCATGCCGATAATCGGTGCGCGTTTTGACATCGCGAAAGTGGGTGCCGGTCAGCAGTGGCACGCAGGGACTAGCTGGAGGATAGTCTGGGAGGCAATCGACCCGAGCCAGATATGCGGCGCGTTGTTGTACGATGGGGACACCGCCGCGACGCTGAAGGGAAGGGAGAATGTGTTCTGCATTGCGTTTCAAAGCGCTGATCCGAAATTTGTCGCAACCATCAAGAGTGCATTGAGTGAATCGCAAGCATTCCGGGAAAACTGCGCAGTTCCGATGTTTGCTGAAGGTTCCGCCTGTGCGGCAGAGCCTCTGCCTGGCGCGGGTAGGATTGACGCCGCGGGGAATCTGGTCGGGGAAGAAGCAGACGCAGCACGAACGGCTCTTGGGGATTTGAGGAGAGAGCAGCGGGCGCGAGGCGCTACAGCCGAGGAAATCCAGATCCCCGCCCGCGCAAAACCAGCTTCAGAACAAACGCGCAGCCTCCCCACGCTTGCGTCATTTGGCGATCTCAGAGCCTTCATCGAAACGACCTTCACGCCACTCGAGTATCCCAAGGATTGTGGATGCAATTACTGGATGACGCCTGAGGAGTTGTGCGACATCGTTGACCACTACACCCATCTCGTCGCCGTACAGTATCTTGAGTATTCTTGCGGGACGACCGAAGACATGTGCTGCGTGCGACTATTTACAAAGGAACTCGCGGAAAGGTGCCCCATCGAATTCCGGGGGCTTTTTTCATTCCCCTCGCTGCAAGAGGCGCGTGCGATTGCAAAGGGATGGTCCACGCCTGCATATGCGAACGCACTTCCGAGACTCGCCGATGTCCGTGGGCGGTTTCAGTTTAACTTCTGCAAAGGCGCCGAGAGAGCGCAATCAGACCCCAACAAGGGCGTCTCGCCGCAGGAACTGTGGCAGAAGCTTTACGTCCGAAAGCAAGGCTTTCTATCCCAACTGGCCCAAGGGGAAGAGAGAGCAAAGCCACGCGCAGAGGGACAGCACACCACACATCCAGCGGCAACGACGCCAATCTCTGTGAGAGGAGCGGCTATTCCAGGTTCGACAGAGGCGGATCCCAATGTGCCGACGTTGGTATTGCTTGCTGGCGACGGGACAGAGGGATCCGCCACTCCGATCCTGACTAATGGCACCACATTTGTGGGAAGTGCCGTTGGCGGCGTAAGCGGGCTGTGTGTGCAAGGGGATGGCGTCGCTAATACACATTGCCGGATCGAAACCGACGGCCAAGTTTATTCTATCGTCAATCAAGCCTCAGCCGGAACATCCGTCAACGGGACAAAAGTCACCCGGTCGCCACTTCAAGATGGAGACATCATTATTATTGGCGCAGTCAGGATGCGCTTCACCTGCGGAGCGTCACAAAAAGAAAAGCCTTCCACCGAAGTCAAGACATCCGCCGCCTCGTTCGATCCGGTGGGCTGGTTGAAACAGGTGCGTGAAACAGCCGAAGCCCATGAGGCGAAGCCCGCCACGGAGACAATGGCGAAACGCGCTGTATCCGAAGCGTTGCTCATGGCAATGCGTGGGGCGTCAAGTGAAGACCTCAAGGCGCATTTGATGTCTTCTGATAAGAAGCCTCATCAAGTGTCGTTTGAGCGATATTCTGGTTCGGGAGTCTGCGATGTCTGCAATAAGGACATTGGTTCCTGCGAGGCTTATCGTGTCCCGGTGAATGTGTTTTACAGTTCTAAGAAATACAAAGAATGGCTAACTCATGGCCCTTTGAGTTCTATGATTCAGATAGGTGGCGGTGTCGAGAGCTACATAGCACACATGAGATTGAGCGATACTACCAGCCACTCTGCAGTATGTTCAGAATGCGTTCACATGTTCCCATAGGTTGTTCCTGTCATGCGCTTGCTCGATGAAGGCCAGATCATGAACGTCGTGAACGGGTCGTGAACGGGTTCTCACTTTTGACACTCTCGCTCGGTGTCTGGCCTCTTCCCGCCATCTCGTTGCAGCTTCAGCGGCTGTGGCCGCGCGGTTACCTGAAGCCCGCAAGCCGCCGCCCGCGACGAATTTGGACTGCGGGGGCAAGCAAAGCGCGACCCCGCTTTTGATTCACGCCACGACTGGCAACATGCGCGGTAGCCAAAGCGCCGTCGCCGCTGCGCTCTGCCGGCGCAGTCCAAAGCCCGCCTGCCAGACCCGCTGCGCCGACTCGGACTTCGGCGACGCCCCGCTCGTGCGCGGCGTGCTCACCCCCGCCGCCGGCGCGCCGCGCGCCGATTACTGCGTGCGCTCCCACCTCCTCGAATGGAACTGCGGCCCCAACAACCTCCCCGCCTTCCGCCACCTCAATTGTACGAATGGCTGCGCGAACGGCGCGCAAAGGCCGTGAGGGGCCGGCGAAAGCGCCGCCGCTGACCGCGATGTTGGAAGGACACCGAGTTGTAGGACACACGCCCTTCTGGCTGGGCGCCCCGTGCCGGCGGAGTTGGGGATGAAAGTTGGATTCCAGGGCAGACGGGTTGAGTTTCCTTTTCATAGCATTCGCATTTTCATTTGGCGTCCGCCCAACACGGGCCGGATACGCTCTTTCCCTTCCAACCGTTCCGACCCGCGCGAATCTTTCAACAAAGTGAAAAAATCTTTGGGCGTGGTCAGTCGTCAGTTGTCCGTAGTCAGTGGTTGCCGGAGCGGCGCCGGGCTGGTACGTTGGCCCCGTGAAAACGAAGTTGCCGAATGACCTGCCGGTGTGGAGCGACCCCGAACGCCTCGGCGGGCGGCTTTGCTTTAGAGGCACGCGCGTGCCGGTGGACGCGCTGTTTGCCAATCTCGAAGCGGGCATGAGCCTGAATGAGTTTCTCGATGAGTTCGAGGGGGTCACGCGCGAACAAGCCGTCGCCGTGCTGGAATACGCGCGCCACACTCTGCCTGAGCCAGCTCCCGCCGCCGTGTGAGGCGAGTGCTGCTGGACCATTGCGTGCCGCGCCGGGTGCGGCTGGCGCTCGCCGGCTGCGAAGTCTTCACGGCCTATCAGCGCGGCTGGAGCGAGTTGAAGAACGGCGACCTGCTCCGGGCGGCTGAGGCCGTTGGTTTTGAGGTCTTCATCACGTCTGACAAGAACATCCGCCACCAGCAGAATCTGGCCGCGCGCCGCATCGCTGTCGTCGAGCTTCCGACGAACACGTTGCAACTTCTGTTGCCGCTGTTCCCGGCCATCGCCGAGGCGGTGAACCGGGCGCAGCCGGGCGGCTACGAAGAACTCCCGCCACAACGCCCTTGAGTCGGATGGCCGGTTGTTTTTCGTTTTCATAGCGTTCGCGTTTCAAGTCGGCGTCCTTCGCCCGGAGTCGAAAAACTCTCTCCTCCTTCCAACCGTTCCGACCCGTGCGAATCTTGCAGCGAAGTGAATAAATCTTTTGCACGCCGCGGCAGGCTTCCCCTGCCATAGCACCGTGGCGTCCCGCCCGCCGGCTACTCTCTTGCCGGTTGCATCGCCAGCGGTGTATGTTGCACCCATGATTGCGGTCAAAGCCGAGAGCAACTGCGTGCAGGTGACCATTCCCACCGATGGGATGACGCCCGAGGAGATCAACGATTTCGTCTCCTGGCTGCGCGTCGAGGCCATCGCGCGCCGCAGCAAGCTGACGCCGGAGGCCGCCTGGCAGTTGTCCGAGGACATCAAGGCAGGCTGGTGGCAGGCGAACGAGCAGCGGTTTCTTCCTCCGGGGGCTGAGTGAACGAATCGAAGCTGGTCGTTGACACGAACGTCTTCTTTTCGCTGCTCCTGCGGCGGGACACAACCGCCCGCCGCCGCTTCCTGACGGACAGCGCGCACACGCTTTCCTGTCCGCGCTTTGTCGTGGTCGAACTGTTCAAGCACAAGCAACGCATCGCCGCCGCCACGGAACTCAATGAGGGCGACCTGTTGGAGTGCCTGCATGAACTGCTCGCCCGCATTGAGTTCGTCGAGGAAGGGAGCATCCCCATCGGCACCTGGATGGAGGCGCGACGGCTGTGCCGCGACGTGGACCTCAAAGACATGCCGTTCGTCGCCATGACGTTGCATCTGGACGGCCGGCTCTGGACTGGAGACGAGGCGCTCAAGTCGGGCTTGCGAGCAAAAGGCTTCGATCGCTTTTTCGAGCCGTAGGAAAGGGAGCCTTGTCGGCTCGCCGGGGATGCGCAAGCGGTTGAGTTTCGTTTTCATAGCGTTCGCGGTTCAAGGCGGCGTCCTCCGCCCGGGGCCAGGAGACGCTCTCCTTCTTCCAACCGTTCCGGCTCGCGCGAATCTTGCAACAAAGCGCAAAATCTTTTGAGCTGATCGGACGTCCATCGTCCGCAGGCCGTCGGGCGGGTTGACGGCCTGAAGCGCGCCCGATATGTTTGCGCCATGAGCACGGTTGCTGAGATCAAGGCTGCGATTGACAAGCTCTCGCCCCGCGAGCGCTGCCAATTAAACGCTCTCTTGCGCGGCTGGGTGGAAGACGACTGGGACCGGCAGATGGCGTCTGACGCAGAGCCCGGTGGCAAGTTGGATAAGCTTCGCCATGCCGCGGAAGCCGACGCGCAAGCCGGCTGCTTGCGAGACTTTCCCGAACCGGGCGCCTCATGACCTCGAAGGTCGCGGTTTCGTTCTGGCGCCGCTTCTACGAATTGCCTGAAGCCGTCCAGCAGTTGGCCCGAAAAAACTACCGGCTGTGGCAGGCCAACCCTCAGCATCCCTCGCTCCGCTTCAAACCGTTCAAAGGAGCACACTGGTCCGTTCGCATCGGCCAACATTATCGGGCGGTCGGCTATTTCCGCGACGATTCGACGTTCGTTTGGACGTGGATTGGCAGTCACGAGGATTACAACAAGCTGTCGGTTTGAAGGGACCAGTCGGGATCGGAAAGGTTCGGTTTCATAGCACTCGCAGTTCAAGTCGGCGTCCTTCGCCCGTGGGCGGGAGCAACTCTCCTTCTTCCAACCGTTCTGACCCGCGCGAATCTTGCAACAAAGTGAAAATATCTTTGAGTCGGTCTGACCACGGATGGCGCGGATGACACGGATCAAATGCAGATCATCTGCGCCCATCCGCGAAATCCGTGGTTCACCCGAAAATCGTTGCAAGAACTGCCGTTTGCCGCACGGTATGGAGTTTAGTTGAGGAAAGTTGAGAGCAGGAACAGCCGGTGTGGGATGGGCGCTCGTTCCGAACTCTTGACTCTCAGTACTCAGCTCACCGCTCTCAACTCTGTTCACTGCAACGCATGGACCCGGACGAATTCATTCCGACGCGCGCCAGCCTGCTCAGCCGCCTCAAGGACTGGGAGGACCAGACCAGTTGGCGCGAGTTCTTCGACACCTACGGGCGGCTGATCTACGGCGTGGCTCGCAAGGCCGGCTTGTCCGACGCCGAGGCGCAGGACGTCCTGCAGGAGACGCTCCTGGCCGTGGCCAAAAAGATGCCCGGCTTCACTTACGACCCGGGTGTGGATTCTTTCAAAGGTTGGCTGTTGACGGTGACGGAGTGGAAAATCGCCGACCAGTTTCGTAAACGATCCGGGGTGCAAAATCAGAGCCTCCTCACGTCGGCTGCTACGAGACGGGAAGGAACTGGTACCGCCGTCCTCGATCGAGTCGCCGACCCGGCGGGCTTCGACTTGCAGGCGATTTGGGATGGGGAGTGGCAGGCCCACCTATTGCGCACCGCGCTCGACCGCGTGAAGCGCCGCGCGCAGCCCGCGCACTTCGAGATGTATTATCTGCACGTCATTAAGGAGCAGCCGGCGCGCGATGTGGCCCGCACGCTGGGCGTGAGCGTGGCGCAGATTTATCTGGCCAAGCACCGCCTTGGCTCGCTGCTTAAGAAGGAACTGAAGCGGTTGAAAGCGGCTGGGTAGCACGGGCCACTCGCCCATGCCGCCGGGCCACTGGCTCGGCGGAATGGGAGAGGCGCCCGGCCTAACCTGCATTTCTCACCGACGATAGTAGCCGCCGACGTGAGGAGGCGGATGGACCGTGCGTCCACGTATTCCGCCTCCTCACGTCGGCGGCTATAGACCGTCATTTCTTCGGAAACAAAAACTCCAGCGCCCGCCACGCCCGCTGCCGCCAGTAGAACTCGTTGTGCTGGCTGCGGAGGGCTTCCTCCCACTTGTCGCGCCGCAAGCCGGCCCGTTCCAATTCCGGCTCGGTGAGCGGATGTTTGTCGGTAAAGCGGAGCAATGTCTTCCCGTCCTTCCAACCGATGCGCCGGAATTCGGCCGCCACGGCGTCCGTGTCGTGGCGGTCGTCGTCATCTCCGGTGGAGTCGACCGTGCCGCTGTCGAGGTAAACACGGAAGGACTTGCGCCGGCCTTCGTGCGGCTGGAGGATGCATTGGAGGAAGTTCCGCTTCTCGACCTGAAACGACCCCGAGAAGCTGGCCGCCAGTCCGAAGACCTTCGGATTTTCCCAAGCCAATGCCAGGCTGCACAGGCCGCCCAGGGACGAGCCCATGACTCCGGTGTGCGCCGCGGTCTTGCGCGTGCGGAACTCGCGGTCGATGGCTGGCTTCAGCTCCTGTATGAGAAACTTCGTGTAGGCTTCGAAGCGCGAGTTGTCCACCGTGTTGGACGCCGCGCTTCTGCTTGCGGAAGGGCGTTGGCCGGCCCGGTCGTAAAGCAGCCCGCGGTATTCCTTGTAGCGCGCGCGGCTCTGGTCCACGCCGACCATGATGATTTCGGCCATCCGCCCCTGGGCGATCAGCCGGTCGGCGGTCTTGTCCAGTTCCCAGTTTCCCCAGCCGAAGCAACAATTGGCGCCGGCGGAACTGAACACGTTTTGACCGTCGTGCAGGTAGAGCACCGGGTACCGGCGTTTGGGCGCGCGCTCGTAGGATGGCGGCAGATAAACGCGCACGATGCGCGCTCCCCCGAGGTGGCGCGACTCGACGCTCCGTGCCGGCAACAGCGTTCCTTCGCTCATGAAGGTCGAGAGGACCAGCAGCACCGTCCCGATGCCCAAAGTCCGCATGGCCCGCACGCTACCGTCGGGACTCCCGGATGTCGAACGGTGAATTACGTTTAGATTGAAATGTTTTGGGAATAGTCAGTTGAATCGGAGACGCTCTCGATGAATGAACGCAAGGGCGGCCACCAACTCGGGATTGTCCGCCTTCGGGTCAATCAGCACATACCAAATGTTATGCGACCACAAGCGAACCCGTATTTCCTGGCCGGAATCCGAAAAGCCTCTGAAATTCCCTGTGAACAACGGCATCCGAAAGACCCAATGTTGGCCGCTCACGAAGTCGAAAGTGTATTTGTTTCGCAACAGGCTCCGGAGTTTGACGGTGCACACGGGCAAACCATTTTCGACCATCACAAATTGAGCGAGTGCCCATTTCCGTTCGAGCTTTATCCTGAACGCCTCTTTATCGTCTTTGCCATAGACAACAAAGTCAGGCAGTCGAAAAAGCCCATATGGATATCGCGGTCGACCACCGAAATGTTGAGTTTCGACCCGCCAGAGGATTTCCCCATTGGAATCATAAATTGCCCCATTTCCCTCATAGCTGCATTTGAAGCAGTATTTCCCCACTTCCCTCGGTTTGCGTAGCTTGGCGTTCATTCTCGCTTGTGGGGCGAGGCGTGTTTGTACGAAATCTCTGACGGCAGCGTAGCTGGTCATGTCGGGCAGCAACGTAGAAACAATCTCTACCGTTCGCTCCTTGGTTCGCAATTTAAGGACTGTCATCCCCCCGGTCACGACCTCCCAGCTTTGCTCAATGTCGGCATACGGAATCTTCGTGACCCGCGCCTGAAGAAATCCACTGCAAACGGAAAGTGTCTCTTCTCCCAATTCCAAGAACCGTGGAAACGCTAATCGGAGCAAGGCTGCTACAAACGCAAAGCCCAAGGGCAAAGCGCCAAGTCCCGCGCCAACTGCAAAAGAAATCAGGTGATCACTGGCAAGAACGAGTAACCAGACTCCAACCGCAAAACAACAAACAATAATTCGCCATCGTGGGCCGTAAGCGAACCGACGTGGCGGATCCATACTTCACCATACCTCAGTACCGGTTGATAAGCAGACCCAGTGTTCCACAGCGGTTATTCAAAACGTAATCCGCCCGATTGTTCGACCCCGATAACTCAAACCGCACCTCCTTGGGGTTCAGCAGGTTCCACCCGCTGAACCCCAATTCTTTCTCACGCGACAAGTCTTCATTAGTCATCGGACCGGCATCATAGGGATTCAACCAAATCCCAAGGCTCGAGCGCAGTTTAAAGCCGAGTCCTTGACTAAAGAACACCGGGATGAGTTCTGACACGATTGCGCTGAAGCCCAATCCATAAAGGTAGCTTTTCGAGGCAGGAATGACGGCCAGCCAGTCTGCCTTCCGCGGTATTGTCATTGCTTGGGGGCGCATCTTGACACTGCGATGGCCATACTGCTGGCTTGCTCCCTCTCCTCCTCTGAGGAGGAGAGGGCCGGGGAGAGGAGGCCCCTTGATACTGGGCATTCCCCCTCTCCCCAACCCTCTCCCCGCGCTGCTGGCGCGGGGAGAGGGAGTTAAGTGCATAGCAGTGTCAGGATGCGCCCATTGCTTGGTCAAGGCTGCTATTGCGGTTGGCGTGAAGTGGTTTTTAATAGAGAATCCACCCATGATTTTCGGTGCTCATTGTTCAACTGCTGGGGGAGTACACATGGCTTTGAGACGGGCCAAGCAGATTATGGGGGAATGCGTACAAATCTTCGTCAAGAACAACATGCAATGGTTCGGCAAGCCGCACGGACCGGACGACCTGGCCCGTTACGCCCACGAACTCGCCTCGCAGAATTTCTCGTGCGTTTTCGGCCATACCGGCTACCTCATCAACCTGGGCGCGCCCGCGGGCGACAATCGCCAAAAGTCCCTCAAGTCGCTCATCCAGGAAATTCAGTTCGCGACCAGCCTCGGCCTGCCCTTTTTGGTGATGCACCCCGGCGCTCATCTGGGCGCGGGGGAGGAGGCGGGCCTCAAACGCATCGTCGCCGGGCTCAATGAAGCCTTTCGTGCGACGCGCGCTTCGCCCGTGCGCATCGCGCTGGAGAACACGGCGGGCCAGGGCACCTGCCTGGGCCATCGCATCGCGCACCTGGCGGCGATCTTCGACCGCGTTCAGCGGCCCGAGCGCCTCGCCGTCTGCCTCGACACGGCGCACTTCTTCGAGGCCGGCTACGACCTGCGCACTCCCAAGGGCTGGAACGGGGCCATCAGCGAGGTCGAGGACTTGATCGGTCTGGAACACGTCGGCGCATTTCACCTGAACGACTCGAAGACCGAGTTGGCCTCGCGCGTGGACCGGCACGCCCACATCGGCCAGGGCAAAATCGGCCGCGAAGCCTTCCGCCACATCGTGAATGACGCCCGCTTCCGCGACCTGCCCGGCTGCCTGGAAACCCCAAAGTCCGAGGACTTGCACGAGGACGTCGAGAACCTTGCCGTGCTGCGGTCGCTTGTGAAGTAGGGCAGGCGTCCCGCCTGTCATCGCGGCATCTTCAGAACTCCTGATCCGTCACCGTAGTGGAAGGCTGACCGTGCAAATGACGTGAGCCCCCTCACCCCATCCCTCTCCCCCTCGGAGGGGGAGAGGGTGCCCGAAGGGCGGGTGAGAGGGAATTCCCCAGGCTCAGCTATTTTCCACGCAACAGGAGTTCTGATCTTGCACGGAACAGCCCCTCTCCCCAACCCTGCCTCGGAGGGAGGAGAGAGAACGCGCCCGCCGAGTATTGGGGCAATGCGAGATGGGCTCGGACTCGACTCGTGCCAGCCCCCGAATTACTCTCCGCGCGTGTATCCCAAACTGGTAAGCCTGCTTGGCCTTGTGGTGATGATTGCGGCGGCATGGGCCATTTCGGTGAATCGACGGCGGTTTCCGTGGCGCACTGTCGCCGCGGGATTGGCGCTGCAGTTCGCCATAGCGTGGTTCATCCTGGAGACGAGGATCGGCCGGGGGGTTTTCGATGGCGCGCAGAGCGCATTCCTGAAGTTGCTCGAATGCGCGGCCCAAGGCGCGGAATTCGTCTTCGGCCCGCTGGCGCGGAAAGAGATGCTCGCGGAAAAGTGGGGCCCCGACCACGCCTTCATCTTCGTCGTCACGGTAACGGCCACAATCATTCTCGTGTCCGCGCTCTCCTCGTTGCTTTACCACTACGGCATCCTGCAACGGGTCGTGCGCGGCGTGGCGTGGGTGATGCAGCGGGCGATGCGCACGAGCGGCAGCGAAAGTCTCGCGGCGGCGGCGAACATCTTCCTGGGGCAGACCGAGGCGCCGTTGGTGATCAAGCCCTACCTGCGCCGGATGACGCAAAGCGAGTTGATGGCGCTGATGGTCGGCGGGATGGCCACGATCGCCGGGGGTGTGCTGGCGGCTTACGTCGGCTTCAAGATTTCCGCAGGGCACCTCCTGACCGCGTCAGTGATGAGCGCTCCCGAGGCATTACTGATTGCGACGATACTGCTGCGCGAGGCGGTGGTGAGCGAAACCGCGGCGGGCGCCTCGGCCAAGGTGCCCCGTGAGACGCACAACGGCCTGGAGTCGCTCTGCCGCGGCGCGGGCGACGGCGCGATGCTTTCCATCAACGTCATGGCGATGCTCATCGCGTTCGTGGCGGTGGTGGCGCTGGCCAACTTGCTGTTCGGCGCCGTGCAATCCGGG
>CAZZAQ010000048.1:4655-12643 GCA_964652165.1 uncultured Bifidobacterium sp. | reverse complement strand
ACCCGGTGGGACCGGCCGCGCCCATAGGGGAAACCGGGGAGAGCAGCAGCAAGCGCCTCGACGAGCCCGTCAAGGACGCGCTTCTACCCGACGATCGCCCGCTGGGCGGTGCCGAAACCTTCAGTCTGGGCAAGCTGGCCGAGGGCCGCAAGTTCTTCCGCTACAGCCTGAATCTTTCGCAGCGTATGGGAACCAGCTCCGGAACCAGCAACGCGAACATCCTCGGCGCCAGCCACCTGGGCGGAAAGTTTGAGCTGCGCCGCAGCCTGCCTCACTCCGAGCTGATCGCCGAGTACGAGGGCGGAGGTCTTCTGAATACTCAATACGCCGATTCCAATTCTTCGTTTCACAAGTTAGCGGTTCGGCAAAGCTTCCAGCGCGGGCGTTGGGGTTTCCTGCTGGGCAATCACATTGACTATGCCCCCGATTCCCCCTTTTCGCTGATCCGGGCCGGCCATTTCATCAACGTGGATTGGAACTTCAACGGTCAGTCGGTCGTCACCCCCATCTTCATCCCCGGGCAGGGCATCATCACCGGCCACAGCACGCGCTTCGGCAACGCTTCCTTCGCTCAGGTGCGCTACCTGTTGGGACCACGGACCTCGGTCTTTGCCACTGGCGCTTATGGGTTCATGAACTTCAGCGACGACAACTTCACCGACTTCACCCAGCGCAACGCGGTGACCGGGTTCGAGTACAAGCTCAATGGCACCGATTCGCTGGGCGTCAACTATGGCTTCACCCAGCTCCAATTCAGCCGCGGCGGCTCGGTGGTCAAAACCCATACCATTCAGCTCGCCTACGGGCGCAGGATCACCAACCGCCTGGCCATGGAAGTGTCCGGTGGACCCCAGATTGGGAACTTCAACGATCCCGTCCTTGGCCCTACTCAGCGCTACTTCTGGACCCTGAACAGTTCGCTGCAGTATCGCCGCGGACACTCCAGCCTTGGCCTTTCCTACCGGCACGCCCTGGATGGCGGCTCCGGAGTATTGGCCGGCGCCGAGAGCGATTCGCTTAGCGTTTCCTGGCTGCGACGCATGAGTCCGCGCTGGGACCTGGGCGCGAGCGCGTCCTACAACCGTAGCAAGGGCCTGCAGACGTTCTCGGGTTCCCTCCCGCGCCCGTCCTTTGAGGGCCAGGGCTTTGGCCTGCGGCTGAACCGCAAGCTGAATTCGGAGCGCAGCGTGTTTCTGGGTTACAACGCCTCCCACCAGTCGGGTCAAGTGGGTTGCGGCAGCAGCTGTGGCTTCGCCCTGCGTCATTCCATCGTGGTGGGATTCAGTTGGAGCCCGAGAGAGTATCGCATTGACTAGATTCGCAGGCCCGCGCCTGGCGCGGGGAAAGTGAGACGCTGGCAATGTTGGGAGACCGTGAACTGAGTTTCAACGACTACTGGATGATCCTGCGCCGCCGGCGCTGGATGATTCTGCTGCCCATGCTGGTGGGGCCGCTCGTCGCCTTCATGATTTCGCTCAAGCTGGACGAGCGCTACACCTCCCAGACCCTGGTGCTGGTGGAGCAGCAAAAGGTGCCCTCCGCCTACGTGAAGCCCGTGGTCACCGAAGAAATCGCCGAGCGTCTGGCCACGATGCAGGAGCAGATTCTCAGCCGTTCCCGGCTGCAGCCCATCATCCAGCGCTTCGACCTCTACAAGGACCAGAAGGGAAGCGTCCCTTTGGAGGACCTGGTGGAGCAGATGCGCCTGGCCATCACCGTCTCCCCGGTTCGCGCCGACTTTGGCGCCCGCACGGGCGGCCTGCCCGGCTTCAACATTGCTTTCACCAATGCCGATCCTCGCGTGGCCCAGCAAGTGTGCGCTGAGCTCACTTCCATGTTCATTGAGGAGAACCTGAAGGCGCGCGAGGCGCGGGCCCAGGGTACCACCGATTTTCTCGGCAAGCAGCTCGAGGAGGCCAAGCAGAACCTGGATGAGCAGGACGCCAAGCTGGCTGAGTTCAAAAAGCAGCACATCGGCGCGCTTCCGGGCCAGGAACAGGTGAATCTCAGCCTGGCCATGGGCTTCACCACCCAGCTCGACGCCGCCACCCAGGCCGTCAACCGCGCCCAGCAGGACAAGACCTACCTGGAATCCCTGCTGGCGCAGCAGTTGGCCATCCGTCAGGGAGGCGCCTCCACTGGCACCACCACTCCCGAGGCCCTGGACAGGCAGCTCACCAGCCTGCAGGGCCAGTTGGTGAGCTTGCAGGCCCGCTATACCGACGACCATCCCGACGTCATTAAGGTGAAGAGCGACATCGCCAAGACCCAGGCCAGGCTGGCGGAAGTTTCCGCTGCTCCAGCCACCGAGTCCAAAATCGTTCTCCAGGATCCGCCGGACATTCGACAACTGCGCGCCCAGATCTATCAGGTCGAGCAGATCATCCGCACCAAGACCGTGGAGCAGGAGCGCGCCCGGGGCGCCCTGGGCTCCGCCCAGTCCCGCCTGCAGCTTAGTCCTTTGGTGGAGGAAGGGTTCAAAGCCGTGACCCGCGACTACCAGAACGCGCTCAACTTCTACAACGAGCTGCTAACCAAGAAGACGCAATCGGAAATGCAAACAGATATGGAACGCCGCCAGCAGGGCGAGCAGTTCCGGGTCATCGATCCGGCCAATCTTCCCGAGAGGCCCAGCTTCCCCAACCGGCCCCTGTTCTCCCTGGCGGGACTGGGCATCGGGCTGGTATTCGGCGTGGGCATGATCGTGGTGCTGGAATCCAAGGACCGCTCCATACGCAGCGAGCAGGACGTAGTGGCTTATCTCGGCCTGCCCACCCTGGCCGTGATGCCCACCATCGCCGGCGCCAACGGCAACGGGCATAAACCGCACTTCTGGAACCGAATCCATCTGCCCTTCAAGGCGCGTCCTACGGACCGCCCGCAGGCATAGGAAAGCCATGTACAAGGAATTTTTCGGGCTGCGCGACAACCCGTTCAACGTCAACCCGGACCCCCGGTTCCTGTTTCTGAACCGGCATACCCAGGAGGCCCTGGCCTGCCTTACCTACGGCATCCAGAGCCGCAAGGGCTTCATTTGCCTGACCGGTGAAGTGGGCACGGGTAAGACCACGCTGCTCAACAAGCTGCTCGAATGGCTGCATCGCCAGCGCGTGGCCACGGCTTTCTTGTTCAACTCGCGCATGAACGTGCCCCAGTTCTTCGACTTCATGATGGCCGACTTCGGCATCCCCACCGAAACCCGCCTCAAGAGCCAGATGCTGCTCAAGCTCAACGCCTGGCTGCTGGAGCGCTATCGCCTGGGCGAGAACGCGGTGCTCATCGTGGACGAGGCGCAAAACCTCTCCAGCCACGTGCTGGAGGAGATCCGCCTGCTCACCAACCTGGAGACTTCCCGGGACAAGCTGCTGCAGATCGTGCTTTCCGGCCAGCCCGAACTCGACCTCAAGCTGCGCCAGCCCCAGCTCCGCCAGCTTCGCCAGCGCATCACCCTGCGCTGCAAGACCCATCCCCTCACCCTGGACGAAACCACGCAGTACATCGCGCGCCGGCTCAAGGTGGCGGGGGCCAACGGCCAGGTCCTCTTCGGCCCCGAAGCCGTGGCCAGCGTCCACCAGTATTCGCGCGGCATCCCGCGCGTCATCAACCTGCTTTGCGAGCACGCTCTCATCAGTTCGTTTGTGGACCAGCGCAAGACCGTTCCCGGGGAAACCGTGGATGCCGTGGCCCGCGAATTCGAGTTGCACGAAATTGAACCCACAACTCCCGCTTCCCTCCCCGCGGCGGGCGAGAACCTGACTCTCATGGAAGCCCTGCAGCAACTGGGGCGAGTGTCCGCGCGCCTCCGTCAATTGGAAGAGGCCTCCGGCCTGCAGAAGGAAAGGTAGCTATGAGCCGCATTCACGATGCCTTGAAGAAAGCCGAACAGGACCGCTATCCGGCGGGATCGCCGGAGCTCCAGCCCAGCATGCCCGACTTGGCCATGCCACCCCTGGCCACGCCGCTCTCCAGCCTGGAAGCGCCGGCGCGTACCGGCAGCACTTCCGGCCACGGTCCGCTGACCTACGAGGCTCTCCTCGCCCGCGTGCAGCCTTCGCGTTGGAACCCCAACCTGAAGACCATGCTGTTCTTCGGCAACAACGGCCACTCCGTGCACTCGGAGTCGTTCCGCACGCTGCGCTCGCGGCTCTACCAGGCGCGGGAAAAGCAGGCGCTGCAAAGCGTCCTCATCACCAGCGCCCTTCCCGCGGAAGGCAAGACTTTCGTCTCCGCCAATCTGGCCCAGGCCTTGGTCCGCCAGCAGGGCCGTCGGGTTCTGCTGATTGACGCCGACCTCCGCCGCGCCCAGCTTCACGAAGTGCTGGGCGCGCCCTCCAAGCCCGGATTGAGCGAATATTTGCGCGACGGCCTGGAGGAAGCCGCCGTCCTGCAGCGCGGACAGCTGGAAAATCTCTTCTTCCTCCCCGGCGGGAAACCCGACGCCAACCCCGCCGAACTTATTGCCAACGGGCGGCTGAAGACCCTGCTGCAGCGCATGGCGCCGCTGTTCGACTGGATCATTCTTGACTCCCCTCCCGCGGTGCCGGTTTCCGACTCCAGTCTGATGGCCGGATCCTGCGACGGCGTGGTGCTGGTGGTGCGCGCGGCTTCCACTTCCGTGGAAATGGCGCAGAAGGCGCGTCAGGAGTTTGCCGACAAGCCCGTGGTCGGGGTTGTCCTCAACCGCGCCGACGAGAAGTCTGCCTACAACTCGTATTACTACTACTACCAGGGCGACGGGAAGAAGACCCGGCCCAAAGGATAAGGGGAAGCTGGCCGATGGTCCGACTGTTCCAGGTTTACTACCCGGTACGGACGCTGGTGCTGCTGCTGGGAGAGGCCATGGTGGTATGCGCCTCCTTCCTGCTGGCCACGCTCCTGCGCTTCGGTCAGGACTCTTTCCTTGTCCTGAACTACGAGGGCGGCTTCCTTAAGATCGCGGGCATCACCGGCGTGGCCCTGCTGTGCTCGCACTACTTCGACCTTTACGATTCCCAGCCCCTGCGCTCGCCCGGCGAAACCTACCTGCGCATTCTCATCGTTCTCGGCTCGCTCTCTTTTCTGCTGGCCGCCGCCGGCTATGTCTACCCGGAGTTCATGCTGGGCAACAACGTCTTCCTCACCGGCCTCATCATCCTCACCATAGGGCTGTTTCTGTGGCGCTCAGCCTGCGCCTGGATGGTGCACCAACCCTTCTTCCGCGAGCGGGTTTACGTAATGGGCGGGGGCGAACGCGCCGAGCACCTGGTCGAGGCCCTGCGTTCGCGCCGCGACCTGGGCATGGACGTGGTGGGTTGGGCGGGCGCCCTGGGCAACGGTTCGCTCAGCCGCGAAGCCCTCTCCAAGTCGCTGCAGGGGCTCCGCCAGCAGCAGCACGTGGACCGCGTCATCCTGGCCATGGCGGACCGCCGCGGCTCCATGCCGGTCGCCGAGCTGCTCGACCTGCGCCTGGCCGGCGTGAAAGTGGAAGACGCCACCTCCCTGCTGGAGAAAATCAACGGCAAGATTGAAGTGGACGACCTGCATCCCAGTTGGCTGCTGTTCAGCGACGGCTTCCGGCTCAACACTCCGCTCATGCTGATGCGGCGCTTGATTTCCATCACCGCTTCGCTCACCGGCCTGCTTCTCCTGCTGCCCGTGCTCCCGCTCATCGCCCTGGCCATCAAGCTCAGTTCCAAGGGCCCGGTGCTCTACGGACAGCACCGCGTGGGCCACAACGGCGTGGTGTTCACCGTCTACAAGTTCCGCACCATGCGCGACGACGCCGAGGCCGCCACCGGCCCCACCTGGGCGACGGGCGACGATCCCCGCATCACTCGCGTGGGCCACTTCCTGCGCCGCACTCGCCTGGATGAAGTCCCACAGCTCTGGAACGTGCTCCGCGGCGACATGGGCTTTGTTGGCCCCCGCCCCGAGCGCCCGGAGTTTGTGGAGTGGCTCAGCCGCGAGATTCCCTTTTACCAGTTGCGCCACTTCATCCGCCCCGGACTTACGGGGTGGGCGCAGATCAACTACCCCTATGGCGCCTCCGCCGAGGAGTCCAAGGAAAAGCTTCGTTACGACCTTTTCTACATCAAGAACATGTCACTGGCGCTGGACCTACTGATCGCCTTCCAGACGGTGAAGATCCTGCTGCTGCGCCGGGGGAGCCGCTAGTGAACGGGGCCAGCACCATGGCCGTCGCCCAGCCTCCGGCGGCCGCCTTCGCCGGCGCACCCGCGCCGCCCTGGTCCGAGCCACGCTGGAGCCTGGCTTTTGTTGGCGTGATGATTTATCTGATCATCGAATACACTCGGCTGGCGGCCATGTATCCGGTGCTGCTGGATTTCCATGTGGCCAAGATTGCGGCCGGCATCGCCCTGGTGGGGTTCGCCTTTGCCCGGCAGGAATCTTCCGGCATTCGTTCCCAGAGCCGCAGCCTGGATTTCGGCATGCTGGCCTTCGTTCTCATCAGCCTGGTTTCCACCGTGCTGGCTCGCGATTCCGAGAGGGCCTGGCAGGGGTTTGCCGATATCCTCCGCTGGGCGGTGATCTATTTCCTGGTTTCCCGCATCGTCACCAGCCGCTGGCGCATGCACGTCTTTCTCGGTCTCTTGGTTCTTCTGAACTTGAAGCTGGCCCAGTTCCAGATCCGGACCTATCTCTCGCAAAAGGCCTACGGCTACAGCGAAGCCCTCCTGGCCAGGGGTGTGGGCGTGGGAACGACGGGCTTTTTCTCCAATTCTAACGACTTCGCCTTGGCCATGGTGGTGATCTGGCCGCTGGCCGGCCTCCTGATTCTCGGCGAGGAAAAGAAGTGGCTGCGTCTTTTCATGCTCGCCTGTTTCGTGACCTTCTCCGTGGCCTTGCTTTTGAGCGGTTCCCGGGGAGGGCTGTTGGGAACGGTGGTGGTTGCTCTGGTCGCCTGCGTCATCTACCGCCGCCGCGCACAGGGTTTCCTGATGGCGTCGGTGCTCGCCCTGGGTTGCTTGTACATCCTGCCCGACGCCAACAAGGATCGCGTCCTCAACGCAACCACCGGAGAAGACGCTAATGTCTTGACCCGGCTCCATCTATGGAAGCTGGGATTGAGGATGTATGCCGACAACCCCATCTGGGGTGTGGGCCCGGGCAATTTCAGCCGAGAGAGCGCCGGCTACCAGCCGGGCAGCGCCGCCAATCGGCGGCCACTCACGCCCCATAGCATCCACATTCAGGCCATTGCGGAACTGGGCACCCTGGGTACCCTGGCCTTGATTTGGATTTGCGTCAAGGCCATTCGTCTGAACCTGCGTACCTGCCGCCGCGTCCGGGTGGAAGTAAATGGCAAGCAACCTTTGGAATGGTATTTTGCCAGTGGGCTCAATCTGGCGCTAGTTGGCTTCCTGGCCAGCGGATCCTTCATCACGGTGCTCTACTATCCACACCTCTGGTTTCTGCTCGGCCTGAGTGTGGGCCTCAACACCTCCACCGCCGCGGCCACGGCTAGAGCGGAACCCGCCCCAGCGCCCCTTCCCCAAGCCCCGTGGCAACTGGGCCGGGTACCGGTGTGATCGCGCGCAGCGTCTTCTCCAACTGGGGGGGGCTGGCGATCACCGGTTTTATTTCTTTCCTTCTCACCCCCGTACTCATCCTCGGCCTGGGCGAATTTCACTACGGAATGTGGATCCTGGTCGCCGCCCTGATGGACTACCACGGCCTGCTCAACCTCGGCCTCACCAACACTCTGCAAAGGTTTGTGTCCCGCTCCCAGGGCGCCAGTCAGCGCCAGGAGCGAGACCAGACCCTGGCCAGCGCGGTGGCCCTGATGTCCGCAGTTGCGCTGCTGGCTTTCGGCGCCACCCTGGGACTGGCTTTCGTGCTTCCGCGCTTCTTCGGTTTGAGCGGCACCCCCCAGGACCTGTTCACACGGCTCTTCCTCCTCATGGGGGCCAGCATCGCCCTCAGCTTTCCCACTCGCATGCTGGGGGCCTACCTGTGCGGGCTTCAACGCTTCGACTTCTACAACCTGG
>CAZZAQ010000048.1:0-4645 GCA_964652165.1 uncultured Bifidobacterium sp. | reverse complement strand
GCGGCGGTGGTCAGCTCGGTGGCGCGCGCCCTGGCCCTGCTGGCAGTGCTCCGCCTGGGTTATGGTGTGCTCGGCGCGGGGGTGGTCACCCTGGGCATCACCGTTCTGAATTTCTTCTTGAACCTGGCCCTGGTTCGCCGCGCCGACCCGGAGGTGGTGCTCGACCTTCGCTTTGCGAGTTGGGCGCGGGCTCGAGAGTTGATGAGCTTTGGCATCTACGTCTTCGTCATCGCCGTCGGCGACTACTTCCGCTTCAATCTGGATTCCGTGGTCATCGCCCGCTTCCTGGGCTTGGTCTTCGTTACTCCCTTCAGCGTGGCCGTCGCCCTGGTGGGCTTTTTCCGCGCGCTGGTGATGGCGGTTTCCGGCCCTCTGATGCCCGCCTTCAGCCGCCTGGACGGCGAGGGCAAAGAGGCGGAGATGCGAGATCTGCTGCTGCGCTCTACCCGGATCACGTCTCTGCTGGCCTTGCTGCTCGGCGGCTTGCTGCTGGTGCACGGGCGCTCGGTGCTTGCTGCCTGGGTGGGCGCCCGCTTCGTGGAAACCAGCTATCCGGTGCTGGTCGCCCTGGTGGCCGGATACATCGTGGCCATGGCACAGACTCCTTCGCTGGGCGTCATCTACGCTCGCGGACGCCACCGCACTCTGGCTCTCTGGACCGTGCTGGAGGGGCTCTCCAACCTGGTGCTCAGCGTGTATTGGGCAACCAAGCTGGGAATTCTGGGCGTGGCCCTGGGCACGGCCGTGCCCATGATCGTCTTCAAGCTCGTGCTGCAGCCGGCGTATGCCTTGCACGTGGCCGGCATGACAGCCCGGGACTACCTGCTTGGTGCAGTGGGCCGGCCCCTGTTGGTCGGAGCCGCGTTCCTGCCGCTGTGCGCCTTGCTGACCCCAACCGCTCCCATCCTGTCGCTACTTTCGTTCTTTTCGATCGTTGCCGCTCAGATCGCAGCCTTCGCGTTGCTGGCGCTCACCCTGGGCTGCAACCGCCAGGAGCGCCAGCAGCTTTGGGGGATGCTGCGGGGCCGCGGAGTAGGCCGCAAGCCCATCATTCTGGCATGATGGGATGCGGTCAGTGTTGGGGCGCAATTTTTCGGCGCGGCTCGGAACGGGAGGAGCCCATTGAAACTTAGGGCCGGCATCTACCTCGGCTACGTAGGCTTTCAGAACCTGGGAGACGAAGCCATGTGGGAGGTCTGCCGTAACCGCATGCGTCGGATCCACTGGTCGACGTGGGATCAGGTCGAATCGGGACTTAGCGCGGGCAAGTTCATGCACAAGGTCCGTGCCGACCGCCAGCACCTGGTCCACACCCTCGCCGATGAGTTGCGCGGCCTGCGCCGAACACGCTTGTTGGGCCGCAAGTTGGCGCAGCGAGCTGCGGCCGGCATGGGCCTGGGGGTTGGTCTGTTGGGTGGCGGTACCCTGATTAATATCAGCGACAGCTACTTGCAGGGCTACCGTCACTTGTTTCGGCGGACCGGCAGACCGGTCCCTGTCTTCGGGACCGGGGTCGCATCTCCGGAGTTCTGCTCTTTGAAATCCGGATGGACCGATCGCCGCAAGGAGTGGGTGGAGCTCTTCCGGCGGCTGCCCGTGGTTGGCGTTCGGGGGCCTCTTTCCAAGGCCCTCTTGGAGGAAAGCGGTGCGCACAATGTGGTGGTCGTAGGAGATCCTGCCGTTTGTTTCCACCGTCGCCTGGAGTCGGCGGATTCGCCCGCGCCCGGCCCGGGTCGTACTCGCGTAGCCATCAATTGCGGGGCTATCGGCGCCAATCCCTGGGCCAGCACCGAGCGCATGGAGTCTCTTCTCGCGGGAGTTTCCCGGGAACTTCACGCCCGTGGCCATGAGCTGGTGCTCTTTGCGGTGTGCCCCGAAGACCTCCCTGCGTGCCATCGGGTTGCCGCTGCAGTGGGCTCGGCCCAGGTGGCCCCCCTGCTGGCATCACCTCAAGCGTTTCTCAAGGAAGCGAGCTCTTGGAGCGTGGTCGTCGCTTTGAAACTGCACGCCGGGGTATTGTCGGCTGCCGCCAACGTCCCCTTCGTAGCTCTCGAATACCGGCCCAAGTGTATGGACTTCGCAGCCAGCATCGGGTGGGAACCTTTTGTGTTGCGCATCAACGAAGCTTCGGTAGAGTGGATCGTAAGCAGGGTCTCCGTCTTGCTCGAAGAGCACCCCCGGCTGGCCCGGGACCTCTGCAATCGCATGTGTGCTTTGTGCCGAACGTTCGAGGATTATTGTCGTACTCTCGAACCCCTGCTGATGGGGGAATCAATGCCCATTACCTGAGGGGACGCCGATCCTTGTTTCCGCCGTTGCGCTGGGCGGACGGAGAGCAGACGCCGATGAGGAGCATCGCAACTATGGCAGAAACATCCCGGGTTCTCGTGGTCTCTTTCGACTTTCCCCCCGCGAGGACCAGCGCCGTCTATCGCATGACGGGGTTCTGCAAGTATCTGGTCCGCTACGGATGGCATCCAACCGTGCTCACCGCCCAGGTAAGCGAGGGCGACCAGGACCCGGAGCTCCTGGACAAGTTGCCGCCCCAGGTCCGCGTGGTGCGCACCCCCTATCGGCAAATATTTGGATGGGAGAACGCCGCCGCGGCCGGTTTGCGCAAGCTCGGCACTCTTAAACCTCGAGAGCAGAATGCCACTCCGCAATCCACTCCCCTCCCCGACCGCGGCCTGCGCCGCCTGGGGAATTTCCTTCGCTCCTGCTTCTATTTTCCCGACCGCTTTATCGGCTGGATCCCCTCCGCCCTGGCCGAGGCCATCCGCTTGCATCGCCGGCAGCCGTTTGATGTCGTCTACTGCACCAGCCCCCCGCGTTCGGCGTTGATCGTAGGCTGGATGATGAAGGTGCTGTTGCGCGCCCGCTGGGTGCTGGAACTGATGGATCCCTGGTATCCGCCGCGCGGACGGCCGCTACGCTGGTGGTTCGAACGCAAGCTCCTGGGACGCTTGCTGCGCAGCGCCGATGCCGTGGTGGTGATGGTCCCGGGGCACGCCGAAGATTTGCACCAGACCTTCGGCGTTCCCCGCGAAAAGATGACCGTGGTCCGCAACGGCTTCGACGAGGACGACTTTCAACCCGAACCCGAACCCAACCCCGAACTCATGCCCCCGGGGTTTCTTCACTTTTCGCACTTCGGAACCATGTACAAGGAAAACAGCGGCCAGTTCTTTCCCGCGCTGGCCGAGCTGGTGGAAGAGAACCCTGAACTGCGCCACACCCTGCGCCTCAACGTGTTCGGATATCCCTTCGAGCCCCAACTGGGCTGCTATGCCCAGGAGGGGCCGCTGGCCGGCGTTCTGCGCATCCACGGCTTCATTCAGCACCATTCCCGCATCCTCCAGTACATGCGGGCCAGCGACTGTCTGCTTCTCTTCTGGGGGCGCCCAGATTTTTCCCGCCTGGCGGCCGCCGGCAAGACCTACGAGTACCTGCGCGTGGGGCGCCCCATTCTGGCCTTGAGCCACGCCGGAACCGTTCAGCAATTGGTGGAGGAGGGGCAAGCGGGATGGGTGGCGGACCCCAGCAGCAAGGAGTCCATCAAGCAGCGTCTGCGAGAGGCCCTGGCCACCCTTCCCACCAACCATCTTCGGCCCCGGCGCCCCGAGTTTGTTGCCCAGTTTCGGTATGAGAACCTGGCCGGTATCCTCGCTTCTGTATTTGACAAGGTGGCAGCCCATGGCCGGCGATCGTAGCCTCCGCCGTCTGGTGAAGTGTGTATTGGCGGGAGTGCTCCACCATTCCGGCTTGTGGAAGCTTCTGCGCCCCCGGGCAGTGACAGCGGTGTGCGTGCTCGGCCTGCATCGCGTGGTGACCCAAGCCCAGCGCGCACGTTCCCATTCCCTTCCCGGGATGCTGCTCAGTGAGGAAAACTTCGAAGCGCTTCTCGGTTGTCTCAAGGAGCGGTTCGAAATCATCTCCCTCGATACATTTCTCAGCAGCAATTTTCCGTCAGCCACCAAGCCGCTCTGCCTCCTGACCTTCGACGACGGATGGGAAGACAGCTTCTCCACCGCCTACCCGCTGCTCAAGAAGCACGGCGTTCCCGCCGCCATTTTTCTCACCACCGGAGTGATTGAGGAACGCGGGGTTTTCTGGGTCGAGCGCCTGCTGCAGGCCGCCCGACGCCTCGGCTGGACCGAGATCCGCTCCCGGCTGGCTGCTGCCGCCCAAATGCCGGACCTCGGCCCCGGCGAAGAAGCCGCCGCGGAAGCTGCCGTCGAGTTCCTCAAGCACATGCCTGCCAGCCGCCGCGAACCCATCCTCGCGCAGGTTCTCGCCGGCGAGAGCGGCGCCGACACCCAGGGAGACGCCATGATGACCTGGGACCAGGTCCAGTCCATGAGCCGCGACGGCATCGCCTTCGGCGCCCACACCGTGACCCATCCCCTGCTCACTTACGAGGAGCCTGCCGGCGTCGAGCGCGAACTCACCGCCGCCAAGACCCGGCTTGAGTCCGAGTTGGGACGGCCCGCCCAGGCCTTCGCCTATCCCAACGGCGACTGGAATCCCGCCGTGCGCCAGGCCGTAGCCGCAGCCGGCTACCGCTGCGCCTTTCAGGTGCGCCGCGGCTGGCATGCGGAAGGCGACGACCGCTTCACCCGCAGGGTTTTCCTGCATGATGGCGCTG
>CAZZAQ010000047.1:4085-12833 GCA_964652165.1 uncultured Bifidobacterium sp. | reverse complement strand
CGCGAATTTGAGATAGTGCCACAAAACACGCGGACATGGCTGTCCTCGCTCCTTTCTTGAATCCGCCCTTAGGTAGTGGAAACCCCTACCAGTTTCTACTTGCATTGCGCCAGTCAGACAGCTACTTTTCGCCCTCAATTCCACGTTCCGTTCATTGAACTGCTTGTCAGGTTCCTGCGTCGACAAGCGGGCAGCCGTATGCACAGGAAGTGCACGCGGCGGGTTGACATCAGGTGGCGCGGGAAAACTCAGTCAGGGATGCGATCTTCCGCGAAGCGAAAGGGCTGATGACTTATGTCGTCAAGTGGATTCGAATCATTGTTATGGCGAAGACTTTGCAAGATTGGTTGAAGACGGATGTCCAGCCGGTACAGGACAAATCGGTCGCTTGGCTTTCGCAGCATCACTTCATGCGCGATCCCATCCGGCCTACGTTCTCGGACCTGGGTTGCTTTTTCTCTCCGGCGGATGGACTCATCCTCTATCAACGGGAGGTGAGTCCGGAGGAAGCGATTGTCGAGATCAAGGGCAAAGCCTACTCGCTGCGCGACGCCCTGCGCGACCCGCACTTCGACGCCGAGTGCCTGGTGATCGGCATTTTCATGACGTTCTACGACGTGCACGTCAATCGCGTGCCGTATCCCGGCCAGCTTTCCTACAAGGAACTGGACCCGATTGACACTTACAACCACCCGATGCTCGACGTGGAAAAGCACATCCTTCAGGAGCTGCGCATTCCCAACGAGACGCTGGAATACCTCCATCACAACCAGCGCATGGTAAACAAGATTCATTCCTCGGAACTGGGCCTGTCCTATTACGTGCTTCAGGTTGCGGACTACGACGTAGATTGCATCACGCCTTTCGATCTGAAACAGAACCAGGCCGCCACCCAGGGCGAGCGCTTCTCGATGATCCGCTACGGCTCGCAAGTGGATCTGATCGTGCCGCTTTCCTCCCGATTCGACTTCACGACGCTTCAGAACACAGGAGACCACGTCGAGGCCGGGGTTGACCCACTCATCAAAATAACTAGAAAAACCAAACCAGAAAGGAGACAGCGCAGATGAAAACTCTGAGTACAAAGACAAATTACAGGAACAAGATCCTGGGGAACGGCCATCTTAACGGGCGCCGGAAGACAGCATGGAAGCTTAAAACCACCGCCAGGAATTCGAGCAACCATGTGAGCCTGAGTATCGCGGAACCGGCCTCGAAGACGCTCAAACTCGAAATCGGCCGTGATCGCCGCCAGCCGGAGCGCAAAACCGTTTCTCCCTGGCTGAACCCAACGCAACTGGGACGGCCGGCGTTTTTGATGAACTTTCCCTTCTCCTACGCAACCGGCTCTGCCAACAACCCGTGGATGGAGGATCTGAAGGGCGAAAAGCGACAGCCGGATTTCGTTCGCGCCGCCGTGCAGTTCCTGGCCGTGTACCAAAACATCGGCGCGGAGGGCCTGGTCTATCTCCTGCCCACGCCGCGGGGCGCCGATCTGCAAGACCTCCTGTACACCGCGAATCTGGGCATTGTGCTCGAGCACCTGCCCGACAAGAACACGGTCGTCATCTCGAATTTCATGTCGGCGCCCCGTTGCGGCGAGACGCCGGTCGGCGTGAAGTTTTTCCAGGACATGGGCTATGACGTCCACGTGGCGCCGTCCAAGTTCGAGGGCGAGGCGGAACTCAAGCACTTATACGACAATGTGTACGTGGGAGGTTACGGGATTCGGTCCGAACGAGCGACCTATGATTGGATGGAAAAGAAATTCGACATGCGCATCATCAAGGTCCGCGAGACCGAGCCGTATTTGTATCACCTTGACTGCTCAATCTTTCCGATCACGAGGGAGAACACTCTTGTGGGCGCCGAGTTGTTCACCAAAAAGGAACTCGCGGAATTGGAGAGATTCACCAACATCATCCCGGTCACCGTCGACGAGTGTTTTTCGGGAATCTGTAATTGCGTTCGGCTGCCGAACCAGGTGTTGAACTCCTCGCACATTCACGACTTGAAGGCCGGCACGGAGGACTATCGTTTCGAAGTCCAGAAGAACCGCAAGCTGGAGGACATCGCCGCGAACCTGGCGCTGGAAATCTCCTACTTCAATCTGAGCGAATTCCACAAGAGCGGCGCCCTGTTGTCCTGCATGGTGATGCACCTGAACCGATCCTGCTACAACATCGCGCTGACGGCGTGAACGGCCGGCCGATACTGGAAATGGAGTGATGGAGTGATGGAGTGATGGAGTGATGGAGTGATGGAGTGATGGAGTATTGGGCGACTTGCCCATCACTCCAACACTCCACTACTCCATCTCCGGTTTAATCTGTATGGCGAACAACAGTCTTTCACGGGTGATTTGGAAAGTCTCGATTCCAATCATCTTCGTTGAGGCCACCGAAACGCTCGACCACCTGATCGACACCCTGTTCCTGGCGCGCGTCGGCATCACGGAACTGGGCGCCATCGCGGTGGCGGACTCGGTGATGTTGCTGTTCCTGATCCTGCCGCTGGCGCTGGTGGATGGCCTCCAGATTCTTACGGCCCGGCGCGTGGGTCAGCACCGGCCCGACGCGGTGGGCGCCGTCTTCAACCAGGGCCTGCTCCAGACGATGCTGCTGTGCGGGGTGGCCATTTTTGCCCTCAAACTCTTTTCGCCCGTGGTCTCCAATTGGGTCGTCGAATCCGACGCCGTGGGCCATGCCGTCAATGGCTATCTGCAGATTGACGCCTACAGCATCCCATTCGCCGGAGCGACCTTTGCCTTCAGCGCGCTCCTGACAAGCATGGGCAAAACGCGGGCGCTCATTCCGGCGACCCTCATCGTCGTGGTCAGCGATGTCATCCTGAATTACCTCTTTATCTTCGGAAAGTTCGGCTTCCCTGAAATGGGCATGCGCGGAGCGGCCGTGGGTTCGATTGGCGCCGAATTCGCCGCCGCGGTCTTCCTCGCGATTTACGTGTGGCGACACTTCAACCAGTCCAAGTACGGCTTCTTCCAATTCCGCCGGTTCGAGCATCGCACCACGCGCCTCCTGGGCAAGCTCTCCGTCCCCATCGCGGCACAGTGTTTTTTGGAGGACCTCCGGTGGGTCGTCTTCTTTCTCATTATCGAGCGGGCGGGCACGTCGGCGCTGGCGATTTCAAACATCGTTTTCACTTGTTACATGGTCTTTTGGATCCCGACGGAAGGATTCTCGGAGACCGCCTGCTCGTTGGTCAGCCGCTACATCGGAAGAAATCGGGCGCATCGGATTGGCGAAGTGCTGCGCAGCACCACTGGCGGAGCGATTCTAGCCACAGTGCCCTTCATCCTCGTGGCGTTGTGCGCCCCGCAATGGCTGGTCGGGGTGTTCGCTCCCGGAGTGGACCTGCTCGGCGAAAGCAGCGCGAGCCTGCGCGTGATCGCCCTGGCGATGTTAATCGCCATTCCCGGCGAGATGTGGTTCACCGCCGTGGTGGGCACGGGTGACACGGCCGCGGCCCTCGGCATCGAGCTGTTGCTGACGCTCTTGATGATCGGTTTGACCTGGTTCGCAGCCATTCACATGGCCTGGCCAATGGTGCTCGTCTGGGCTACGGTCCCGATTACCTGGTTGGTTTGCCTCGCCGTCTGTTACGGCTGGATGAAATCCGGGATTTGGAAACGGCTCGAGGTCTAAACCCTTGAAAGGAATTTGCCCGTGCGCTGCCGGTTGAAGTTAGCGGTTGTGCTGGTGTTGGGCTTTGTGAGCGCTGCCATGCCTGGCACGGCGGCCATTCCCGGCAATGACAATTTCGCCACGCGCACCGTTATTTCCGGCGCCAACGTCTCGACCATCGGCAACAACGCAGATGCCACCATCGAGCCTGACGAGCCGAATCCATCGTTCGAGGCCGCAAAGTCGGTCTGGTGGACCTGGACTGCCCCGGCTGACGGCGGGCTGACTCTGACCACGAGCGGGAGCAGTTTCAACACACTGCTGACTCTGTTCACCGGCAACATCCTTTCCAATCTCTCGCTTGTGGCGTTCAACGACGAAGATCCTCTCGGGACAACAAACGTAAGCCGCATCACGGTGAACGTCACGGCCGGCACGGCTTACCAGATTGCGGTGGATGGCAGTATGGGTGCGACGGGAAGCATCGTGCTCCAACTCGCCCTCGGGCCAGCCGCGACACCGCCTCCAAACGATAACTTCGCCAACCGCATTACGATTACCGGAACTCACTTAAGCAACGTAACGGCCGATAACGCCGGCGCGACTCGTGAGCCCGATGAGCCCTTCCATGCCGACGCCCTCGGCGGCAAGTCGGTCTGGTGGACCTGGACCGCTCCCGCCAATGGCGGAGTGACTTTGACGACCGCAGGCAGCGTGATCGATACGATATTGGGCGTTTACACGGGGAACTCACTCGCCAACCTCGTATTCGTGGCGGGCAATGACGAAGATCCATTGAGCACCGCTGGACTGGAAAGCCGCGTAACGTTCAACGCGACGAGCGGGACCACTTATCAAATCGCCATCGATGGTTACGACGGCGATGAAGGTTTTATCCGCCTGCGGCTGGACGAGGACAGCGTGTTCCCCGTTCCCTCCAATGACAATTTCGCCAACCGCATCACGCTTGCGGGGAGCAACATTACCACCAATAGCTCCAACGTTGGCGCCTCATTCGAAATCGACGAGCCAATGCACCTCGTCACTTTTGGCGGCAAGTCGGTCTGGTGGACCTGGACCGCTCCTTCCTCCGGTGGCGTTACATTGGACACTTCAGGCAGCGTTGTGGATACGATCCTCTGCGTCTATAAAGGCAGCTCGCTCGCCAATCTAACCTTCGTGGCAGGCAACGATGAGGATTATGTCACGACGGTGGAGGGAGACAGCAAATGTCGGTTCAATGTCACCGCTGGAACGACTTATCAAATCGCGGTGGATGGGTATGATGGCGACTCAGGCAGCATCATGCTGCACCTCGTTTTGGGCAGCGCAACGGCGGTCCCGGCGAACGACAACTTTGCCAACCGCGTCGTGTTGACGGGGAGCAACCCCAGCTCGAGCCGCTCTAACCGCGGCGCCACACTCGAACTGGGCGAGCCGTTGCACGACGCCTCGTACGGCGGCAAATCCATCTGGTGGCGCTGGACGGCTCCCGGACCCGGGTTCGTGACGGTCGATACCATCGGCAGCTTGTGCGACACGCTGCTGGCCGTATACACCGGCTCGGCACTTTCCGATCTCGTTGAAGTGGCCAGCGACGATGAAAGCGGGGGAAACTACACAAGCCGCGTGAAGTTCACCACGAAGAGCAACGTGACGTATCAAATCGCCGTGGACGGCTACGATGATGATGCCGGAGACATTACCTTGCACATACTATTTACCCAGACGTCTTACAGTCTGGCCGTGACGACGAACCCAGTCGTCGCTGGCACCGTGGGCGTCAATCCGCTTCCAGATCAAGGCGGCAAATATGCCCCGGGCTCGGTCGTCACGCTCACCGCGACGCCGTCCGGCAACGCCAGCTTCACCGGTTGGACCGGAGATGTCGGCTCGACCAACAATCCACTGGCGTTGACGATGAACTCGAACAAAACGATTGTGGCTGACTTCTACGTTCCTCCCACCACGAAAGTGTGGACAGGCGCCAGCGCCCAAAGCGGCGACTGGATGGACAACGATAACTGGGACGCCGGCGCTCCAATCGCCGGTGATAAGCTGGTTTTCCCGGCGGGGGCGTCTCGAATCGCCAGCAACACCAACAACTTCCCGGCGAATACAATGTTCGATTCCATTACGTTCGGAGACGCCGGTTATGTATTGCGGGGCAATCCAGTCAGCCTGAACAACGGCATTGTTTCCACGAACACCAGCGGAACGAGCACGATCAGCTTGAACATTCTGCTCAACGCTCACCAATCCTTCCGCTGTGGCAATGCCGGGGCTGGACTGGAGGTTGCCGGTGGTGTGAATCTGGGAACTCGCACCCTGACCGTCCAAGCGACGGGCGATGTCATCCTCTCCGGCGTAATCAGCGGGACCGGCGGAATTGTTAAGACCAATGTGGGAATGTTGTCCATGATGGGTGGCAATAGCAACACCTACACAGGCTCCACTATGGTGAACCAAGGAACCGTGGAACTGAGCAAAACAGGCACCGCGGTCATAGGCCCACTTATCGTTGGCGACGGCATTGGCAGCCCAAACGCCGATGTCGTCCGGTTCACCCGCAACTCACAGCTTGCCAGTTCAACTGCCGTGACCATCAACAGTTCCGGCCTGCTAGATCTGGACAGCTTCACAGGTGTCGTTGGTTCATTGACCATGACCGGCGGGAACGCGGCAACCGGCACAGGCAGCCTGGGACTGAACGGCAATCTTGCCGTCAACGCCGCCAGCGCGCAGGCGACCATTACGGGTAACCTCTCGTTGCAGGGCGCGACGCGCACGTTCAACGTCGCCAATGGTTCAGCCCCGATTGATTTGCTCGTCTCCGCTGTCATCGCCAATGGCAGTGGAACCGGCGGAATCCTCAAGACGGGCGGCGGCAGGCTTCACTTCGCGGTCTCCAACACCTACTCCGGAACCACTGCGATCGACGACGGCGTCCTGGCTATCTTCAGTGCCTCTGGCCTCGGGACGACGAATCAAGGCACCGTTGTGAACAGCGGCGCTACGCTCTCGATCAATGGCGTCTCTGGCAGCAGCGAAACGCTTAACCTTGCCGGCGGCACGCTCGCAGCCGACGCAGGCAGTAACTATTGGACCGGAAGCGTGCAGCTCAGCAACAACTCCAGCATCACGACAGCGACCAATGCAGTCTTGAACCTCTCAGGTGTCATCAGCGGCACGGGCGAAATCACAAAAGGTGGAGATGGCGCGCTGATCTTCTCCGGCGCACTCAACAACACGTATTCCGGAGTCACTACCGTCAATCAAGGCGTGTTGCAGCTGAGCAAAACGACAAGCAACGCCGTGCCCGGCGCCTTGGTCATTGGCAACGGAACCGGAGGTCCTGATGCGGACGTGGTGCGGCTGGATGCCATCCAGCAAATCTCGCTGGGCTCTGACGTCACAGTGAACAGCTCTGGCTTGCTGGACTTGAAAGGCTCCAGCGACTCCATTGCATCGCTCGCTGGAAACGGTCATATCGAGACCGGAGGCGCGGCTGCCCTTTTGTCCGTCGGCCACGACAACACTTCCACGAGCTTTGGCGGCATCATCAGCGGCTCGGGCGGATTTGCCAAAGCCGGCAGCGGCATCCTGGTCCTCAGCGGCGACAATACGTACAGCGGCCCGACTTCCGTCAACGCAGGCTCGCTACTCGTGAACGGATCGCAACCAGGCAGCGCCGTCACTGTGAACCCGCTGGGACTGCTGGGAGGCACGGGGCGCGTGGGCAACCTTTCCAGCCCCGGCACAGTCAGTCCGGGCGCCAGTCCGGGAGTGCTTTCGACCAGCCATCTGACGTTCACATCCAACACGGCATTTAGGGTAGAGCTGAATGGCCCGAGTTCAGGCTCCGGCCATGATCAACTCAAGGTCGGAGGGAATGTCACGCTGGCGGGCACGCTCGATGCAACATTGGGATTCGCGCCTGGACCAAACGACACATTTACCATTATCGACAACGACGCGAACGACTCGATCACGGGCACGTTCGACGGGCTTCCGGAAGGCAGCTATCTCGTCGTTGGCGGGGCGCATTTTCAGATCAGTTACAGTGCCGGTCCCGGCGCGAATGACGTGACTCTCACGCACGTGGAGCCGCCGCAGATCGCCTGTCCTCCCACCGTCACGACCAACACCGCGCCCGGCCTCTGCTTGCAAAGCGTCGCGTTCAGCGCCACCGTCAACAGCGGCATTCCACAGCCAACCGTGACCTATAAGCTCGCCGGCCTGCCCATTGCGTCGCCCTATGTTTTCCCCGAAGGCACGAACACGGTCGTGGTGACTGCAACCAATGGCGTGCCGCCGGATGCGACGTGCTCGTTCACCGTCGTGGTGCGGGACAATGAAGCGCCAACTGTCACCTGCCCGACGAATGTCACTGTCATGGCCGCGGGCGCGTGTCCGGTGACGGTCAATTTCAACGCCAATGCGGCGGATAATTGCTCGCTCGCAAGCCTCAATGTCAACCCACCCTCAGGCAGCGCTTTCTCTGTCGGCGACACTTCCGTAAGAGTCACGGCCACGGATGCCTCGGGCAACACCAACACGTGTTCGTTCCTCGTGACAGTGGTTGCCGGTCCAGCTCCGAAGCTGACACTACTTCGAGGTAATAACCAGAACGTCGTGCTCTCCTGGGCGGCATCGAATGCCTGCTATCGATTGCAGTATGTTTCCTCGTTCGTCCATCCGCCTGCCTCGAACGCGTGGATCAACTATTCAGGTCCATTAGCTACGAACGACGGATTTGTCCGCGTGACCAATAGTGCCGCAAGCGGCAACCAGTTTTATCGGCTTCTAGGACCTGGCTAAAAGCGCCAGGCCATCCCAACGAACCCATACCAGTCATCCGCCCAGGTCGTCAGTCCAATGTTGACACCAGTGTTCAATTGGAGGTCGTCCGTCAGCGAGTAAATCAGACCGGTGTTGAACGTAACGACGCGCCCCACGCCGCTCTCGGTGCTCACCGCGTTGAAGTACTCCACGTAGCCTTCGAGATCCGCAAACAAGTGGCGCGACAGGGCGACGCTGCGTGTGTACTCGGTGTGATAGTTTCGCTCGCTGCTACTGCGCACCTTGGCGATGCCGCCGCTCA
>CAZZAQ010000047.1:0-4075 GCA_964652165.1 uncultured Bifidobacterium sp. | reverse complement strand
ATCGAGGAGAAACGCCACTGCAAACGGCGCGATGAACCCTCCGGCCACGCGGTCGTTGCCGAGGCCTTTCTCGCTCGTTGGAAACTTCACGTAAGGCGTGAGCGCAAACGCCGTGGTTCCGCCGTCGTTGCCCCAGCAGTTCAATTTGAACCGCAACGTCGTGTCGCCGACGCCTTTCCGAGTGACCTCGTAGTAGCCGTCTTCGCGCTCGTGAGCATGATTGTACGGTTCCAGCACGAGTTGCATGTCCAGTTGGTTGAATAATCCGACTTTCAAATTGATAGGACCAATGCTCCAACAGTCAAAGCGGTATTTCACACCGTCGAATGTTTCTTTATAGGAGCTGTAGCCGAACAAAGTCATTTCGACCTGAAAATGGCCTGCATCCACGGTATAGGGGCTTTCGGTCGCGCCAGGACCATCAATGTCCATCTCCCGCATGTACTTCGACGGCGTCGGATTGAAGAGATGGTAGGCGTACTTGTCCACCGCGGCATCGCCGGCACCTGTTTCCGCCGCGCCCGCCCTTGCGGCGAGCGCGGCCGTGGCCAACAGGCAGCATGATGTCCTTGTCAATCGGGTCAGTCGGACCGGACGGCTTTGCGACAAACTCATTTGAAGACAGCTTCGCCATTGCCTTCGTCGAAGTAGACGGCGTGGCCGACCTCAATGAACTTCAGATACTGGCTCCAGCGCATAAAACCAATGTCGCGTGTTGCATCGAGCCGGCGTTCCACGGGTGCCGGCACGCTTCCTCCGCTCGAGACGAGGGCCTCGTGAAGCACCCGCCCGTCCAGCGGTTCCGCGGGCTTCACGCCGAGCAGCCAGAGAATGGTCGGGGCCACATCGATGTTGCCGCTCGGCACGTCGCTGACGTGGCCCTGTTTGAAGTCCGGCCCCGACGCCACCAGTGTGTTGTTCATGTCGAAGCGGCTGAGTGAGGCGTGAGTTCCCTTGCCCTTGGTGCCTTCCACGGAAACGATCATGCCCGGGTGGCCGTGCTCGTTGCGGTCCGCGGACCAGCGCAGCGACATCACCACGTCCGGCGCGGCGTTCGTGTCCGAGTAGCGGACCGCCTCCAGGGGAAACGTCCCTTCGATCGGCAGGCGCGAAAAAATCACGCCCGCAAAGTCGCTCGTCTGCAGAAACTCGACGAGGCGTCGCGTCACCGACTCCACTCGGTCGATGACGTAAAACAGCGCGCTGCCGCCCAACGGGACGACCATGACGTCGCCCGGCTCGGGGTTCTCGAGTTTTTTCGTGGCGGTGAAATTATGCTTTTTGAGGATGTCAACGACGTTCGGCCCGCGTTGAATAGTCGAAAAGCCATGGTCGGAGACAATCAGGATGTCGGTCTTGTCCCGCACGCCCTTTTCCTCGAGGGCTTTGAGCACATCGGCCAGGTTTTTGTCGCTGGTCTCAATCGCAAGAAGGGCATTCGACGCGCCGACTCCGTTTTCGTGCTGCGACTTGTCCGGCTCGCTGAGCCAGAGCAGCGTGTATTTGGGCACGCCTTTCTTCCACAAGCCGCGGATCAGCGAGCGGGTGGTCCAATTGTCCTGCTCCCGGTTCGGATGCGTTACATTCGTGGCCCACGCCTTGTCATCGTTGACTTTCACGAGCGATTCGAGCAGAGCGCGTGGCAGCGTCTTGCCCTCGAACAACGTCACCGACTCCTTCTCCGCCGGCGAGTGCTTCCGGCTGGACCGATCGTGCAGGAGGGCGACGGGCTTCGAGCCGGCGATGACCGTCCGCATGCCGGCGTCCTGGAGCGTCTCGGCGACCGTTGCGACCCGCAGGTAATTGCCTTGCGTCAGCCGGTCGCCGCGCAGCACATATTCCAGCCCCTCGGTTGCAAAGGAATTGAGCATGCTGAGGTCCTGCCGGAACTCGGTGTTGGCGATGATGCTGCTGCGCCCCGGATGCACGCCCGTGGCCAGCGCGGCGCCATTGACCTCGGTGGAGGAGATGAACGCGCAATGATTGCGGCGAAAGAAGACCCCGTTGGTCGCCAGCGAGTAGAGCGTCGGGCAGTATTGCGGGCGGACGAAATCGGGGCGCATCCCGTCCCAGACGACGACCACGACGTGCTCGGCCTTGCCCTTGGCGCGGGCCTGGGGCGCCGCCGCAAACGGCCCACAGGCCAGGGCGAAAACGCAAGTAACGCGCGCGATCTTTCCAAAGGTCCCGGAGCGGGACGAGAGAGTTTTCGTGACATTTATGTTGGATTTCACGGCGGGGACGTTACGACCGGCGGACGAAGCGGTTCAAGGTTGAAACTGCGTTGCGGATCAGTCCGGTGCTGACTGCTTTTCATTCCATTGTCCAACGGCACTCCGTTCAAAGATTTGAGTCACAAAGGACTCGCCAAGGTGAGCATTGGCAGGGAGGGTTCCGGGGTTGTTCAATTGCCCAAATCTCCGATGATATCCTGTATTGTGCGCATGGCCCGATGCACGCTTCCGGCCTGGGTCGTGTTGAGCGCCGATGGAGCGGGCGAGGAGGCCCTGCGCCCCGGATTTGCCTTCAACGACTGGCTGGTCGCCCCGGTGCGCGTGCATCTGCTTTCCGCCTCGAACGGACCGGCCATTCACACGACGCTCACGAACTCCGACATCGAACTCATCCTGAAAAAGATCAATGGCGTCTGGTCGCAGGCCGGAATCAGCTTTTGGCTTGAATCGCTCGTGCGCGAGGAGTCATTGAACCAGGGCTACACTGCCAGGATGGGCTCGCCCGACGACTTGCGAGGCCTGCTCTCGCTGCGCCCGCCGGCGAGCCGGGCGACGAACCTGTTCCACGTTTACTACGTGAAACGATTCTCCGCCAACGGCGTGTATCTGGGCGAGGCCATGTTCGTGAAAGACACCGCGAAGCTGGAGGCCGTTCCCGGCGGCATCGACGAACCGCTGCCCCGCGTCAGCTCGCACGAGCTGGGCCACGCTCTCTCGCTGCAACATCACACCAACCTCCATCACCTCATGTATCGCGGCACGACCGGCACGAACCTCGACGCGGTCGAGATCCGCCAGGCCCGCGCCGCCGCGCAGAGGCTTCCCTGGATTGAACGCGCCCCGGACCTCTTCAAGCGCGCGGGCGAGTTGCGTGAGAAGATAAACGCCGCCGAAGCCCGCCACCTCTATTCGAGACTGGCCGTGATACCGCTCGAAGCACCCGCCGTTCGCCTGTCGCGCCAGCGGGAAAAATGACGGCCGGAGGCAAGTTTCGGTGGTCAGCCGAGCTATTTCGAGGGGCATCCTGCCATTGCCACTGTCGGAGCGCGGGCCGTCGTATCCGTTTAGCGTAGCTGCGACGGTGAGGTCGCGGGCTGAACTCTGTAGCGGCAACAATCGATTCGGACATTCAACGCCCCCGTCCCGCGACCTCACGGTCGCAGCTACGCTGAACCCATACGCGCCATCCCGGCCCGCAACAGGTGGAAATGCTGACAGGCGCTGGAGACCTGGTCGATCTTCAGGCGAGGCGACGCGCTGCGAGCCGGGACGGCTCGCGGTCCGGCGGCAGTGTCCGGATGCGCCGCTGTTTGGGCTTCAGCATCCATTTTGGGTCGTCATCGATCCTTGGTCGCTGCATACTCCGTGGCATGCTACGAGTGATTTTCGCCGGACTGCTCCTCGGCGCTCTGGCAAACCGGCCCGCGACTGGCGCACCGCTGGTGTTGAACACCCAGCGTCTCCACCTGGGCAATCCGGACGCGCCCGAATGGGAGTGGTTCGCCGTCCAGCCGCCCGATGCCCGGCGGCTTGACCTTCGGTTCACCGCGCGGCCGAACGACCGCGAAACGACACTGTTCATCCGCCAGGACGACGTGCGACAGGATTGGTTTGTCGAACTGAACGGCCGGCGGCTGGGCAAATTGTTCCTGATGGAAGCGGACCTGGTTTACGCCATCGCCATTGGGTCAGGAACGATGCGTGAGGGAGAAAACGTCCTCTCCCTTGTGCCGCCCAAGGAGAACGACGACATTGTGATTCAGAAGATCGCGATCGTCGAACGTTCCCTAAACGAGGCCGTTTCCGAAGGCGCCCTGGCTGTTACCGTCACCAACGCGGAC
>CAZZAQ010000046.1:0-12866 GCA_964652165.1 uncultured Bifidobacterium sp. | reverse complement strand
AGAGTTGGCCAAAGGGTATGGACAAATTGTCCACCCCCTTTCGATTCAGACCGCCGGCGGCCCGCAAAATCTCAACTGCGCCAATGCCGAAGGCTTGTTCCGCATTATCCAATCCATCCCCAGCCCCAAGGCCGAGCCGTTCAAACGCTGGCTGGCGAAGGTCGGCTACGAGCGCATCCAGGAGATTGAAGACCCGGAATTGGCCACCAAGCGCGCGCGCGCGCTCTACAAAGCCAAGGGCTACTCCGACGATTGGATTGAGAAGCGGATGCGTTCCATCGCCATCCGCGACGAACTGACTGACGAGTGGAAGCAACGCGGTGTGAAAGAGCAGCGCGAATACGCAATCCTCACGGCGGAAATTTCCAAAGCGACGTTTGGCATCACGCCGTCCGAATACGCCGAGTTCAAGAGGCTCAAGCGCGAGAATCTGCGCGACCACATGACGGACCTTGAGCTCATCTTCTCGATGCTGGGCCAGGCGGCCACGACGGAGATTGCGCGCAACAAGGACACGCAGGGATTCAACCCCAACAAGCAAGCGGCCCGCGAGGGAGGCACTGTTGCGGGCAACGCGCGGCGCGAATTGGAGAAGCGTAGCGGGCGCAAAGTCATCACCAGCGAGAATTACCTCTCGCTGACGCAGTCCACGAAGAAAGCAAAGCGAGTAAAGGGCTGATACAAGAATTTATCCTGAGAGACTATGAGCGCCGTAAACGAGACTTTAATCCGTGAAATTGTGAGTGAAGTGCTGGGCCGCCTGGGCGGCGGGCCGCCACCGAAAACTTTCGCACCGGCACCCGCGCCGAAATCAGACTGCGGTTGTAATGGCAAGAGCCGCGCCGCCGTGTCCGGCTTGCGCGGCAAGTTCGGCGTTTTTCAGGACGCCGACGAGGCCTGTGCCGCCGCGCACGAATCTTTCCTGCAACTTCAGCAAAAGGGCGTCGCTGCCCGCCGGAAGATTGAGGAGATCATCAAGACCCTTTGCGACAAGAACGCTGAGGCGTGGGGCAAACTCGAACTCGACGAGACGAAGATCGGCCGGCTCGACCACAAGATCGAGAAGCTGCAAATCATCAAGCTCGTCCCCGGCGTGGATTGGCTCCGGCCCGACGGCCACAGCGGCGACCACGGCATCACGCTGGAGGAATACACCCCCTTTGGCGTCGTCGCGGCGGTGACGCCGAGCACGCACTCGATTCCGACGATGAGCGGCAACATTGTGAACATCGTCGCCGCCGGCAATGCCGTCGTATTCAACGCCCATCCAGCCGCCTCGCGTTGCGCGGCCACCGCCGTGCGCGCTTTCAATGAGTCGATCTACCGCGAGACCGGCATCGAGAACATCGCGTGCATCGTGGAGAACCCCACCCTCGATAGCTTCGCCGCGATGTGCAAACACGAGGCCGTGCGCCTGCTCTGCGTGACCGGCGGTCCCGGCGTGGTCGCCGCGGCGATGAAGACCGGCAAGCGCGCCATTTGCGCCGGCCCGGGCAATCCACCAGTCGTCGTCGATGACACCGCCTGCATGGACCGGGCGGCCAAGGCCATCATTCAGGGCGCCAGCTACGACAACGATCTTCTCTGCATCGGAGAGAAGGAAGTCTTCGCGCTCGACCACATCGCGGACAAGCTGATGGCGCAGATGGAGCAGAACGGCGCTGTGAGACTCACCCACGCCCAACTCGACGCGCTGACCAAGGCCGCCTTCACCTTCAAGCCCGGCGAAGGAGGCGGCTGCCCGCACGCGTCGGTGAACCGGGATTTCATCGGCAAGGACCCAGCCGTGCTTGCAAAGGCCGCGGGCGTCAGCCTCCCGTCCGGCACCCAACTGCTCTTCGCCGAGACGGACGCGAATCATCCGTTCGTGGCCGAGGAGCAAATGATGCCGTTCCTGCCCATCGTGCGCGTCAAGAGCGTCGAGGAAGGCATCGCCCGTTCGCTCGAAGCCGAACACGGATACAAGCACACCAGCATCATCCATTCCCACGATGTCGAGGCGATGACCGCGATGGGCCGCGCGCTCGACACGACCCTTTTCATCAAGAACGGCCCGTGCATGGCCGGCCTTGGCCTCGGCGGTGAGGGTTACCTGAGCTACTCCATCGCCACGCCGACCGGCGAAGGGGTGACGAATCCGAAGACGTTCTGCCGCGTGCGTCGGTGCGTGATGGTGGATAATCTGAGAATCTACTGAGCACCATGGGAAAGCTCGAAAAACGGAGTGATGGAGTGTTGGAGTGCTGGAGTGTTCTCTCCGGGCAGCCCATTACTCCATTACTCCATTACTCCATTCCCCCATGCTTCTAGCCCGCGTCGAAGGCAATGTGGTCGCCACCCGCAAGCATCCGAGCTTGAACGGCTGGCGGCTGGTGGTCTGCCAGCCCATCAACGGGGCGGGCGAACCGGAGGGCACGCCGCAAATCGCCATCGATTCGCATGGCGCAGGAATGCACCAGCGGGTGGTGATTTCCTCCGACGGAATGGCGGCTCGCAAAGCGGTCGGAGATGACAAAAGCCCGGTGCGCTGGATGATCACCGCGATCGTGGATGAGAAGGAGCCTGCAACTCCGCGATGAAACTTGGCGCCGTCATTGGTCGTGTCACGTTGAGCAAGGTCGTGCCTGAACTCAAGGGCGCGCGCTGGCTGATCGTCTCACCGTTCACGCGCGAGCACTTCGAGCGCGGGGCCGGTGCGCCGGTGGCAATCAGCTCCGAGCCGAGCCTGGTTATTTACGACGCCCTCGGTGGCGCGGCCGGACAGACCGTCGGTTACATTGAAGGCCGCGAAGCCGCACAGCCCTTCGACGCGCCGACGCCGATTGATGCCATCAACGCCGCGCTCGTGGACGAGAGTTTCTACAAGCCGGTGAAGTGATTTTATGCCCGCTGTCATTACTGCCAGGGAAGTCGAAGACATCATCGCCAAAGGCGGCGACCCAAAGAGCCTGCCCGCCGATGCGATTCTGACCCCCAGTGCCAAGGACGCGATTCGTGACCACGCGAATTCGCGCCGTGGTCCTGCAAGCACTGGCGCTGCTTCATCGGCTCCGGCCAAGCCGCTGAACTCGAAGTCGTCGAAGGCGGAGTTGGAGGCTTACTTCAATTCACCCGCTGCCCACGCAATGAAGGAACAGCTTTGTGAAGTCGGGCGCCGACTCTGGCAACGCGCCTATGTGGACGGCAACGGTGGCAACATCGCCATCCGCGCCGGCGAGGACATCGCGCTCTGCACGCCCACTCTGGTGAGCAAGGGCTTCATGAAGCCGGAGGACATGTGCCTGGTGGACTTCGAGGGTAACCAGCTTTGCGGCACGAAAAAGCGCACCAGCGAAATCCTCATGCACCTGCAAATCATGAAGCGCCAGCCCAAGGCGGTGGCCACGTGCCATTGTCATCCGCCCTATAGCACGGGCTTCGCGGTCGCCGGCCTGGCGCCGCCAACGTGCATGATTCCAGAGTATGAAGTGTTCGCCTCGGTGGCCGTCGCGCCGTATCGCACGCCGGGCACGCCCGAGATGGGCAAGCTCGTCGCCGACCTTGCCGACAAGCACAACACCATCCTGATGGCCAACCACGGAGTGGTGAGCTGGAGCCACAACAACGTCGAGGACGCCTACTTCAAGATGGAAATCCTCGAAGCTTATTGCCGAACCGTGTTGGTCGCCGCGCAACTGGGCAAGCCGCCCAATACGTTCACGCCGGCCCAGCTTCAAGACCTCCTCAAGATCAAGCAAAGCCTCGGCATTCCCGACCCGCGCCACGGCCTCAAGGAATGTGAACTGTGCGACAACGACCAATGGCGCCCCGGCGTGGCGTGCGCGGTGCCCGCGAAACCGGAAGCTGACGCCGGCTACGATTCCGAAGCCGAGGCCGCCGTGCAGGCCATCACCGACCAGATCCTGGCGCAGATGAAGTAAACCACGAATGGACACGAATGAGCACGAATCAAGACGGTAGGCTGCTGTTGAAGGACGAGGTGTATCAGATGAAAGTGATAGACGGGATTACGGACGTGGAGCGTGGCAAGATGTTGAACTATCTGAAGATTACGAAACTTCGGGTTGGTGTGATTCTGAATTTCAAGAACCCGAAGCTGGAGTGGGAAAGGATCGTCTTCTGATTCGTGTTCATTCGTGTCCATTCGTGGTTGCACATGAAATCCCTCGACACCAAGCTCAGTGAAATCCGCGCCAACCCGCGTTCGCGCTCGTTCATCCTCGCCGACGCGAAGGACGCGGACATGGCGTTCGGCGTGCGCGCGCCGGGGCCCCGCGGCTATCTGGCGGGGCGAGGGATGCGGCCCGCGCAGTTCTCGCCGGAGGTGTGGACCCGCGACGAGTTCGGCTACCGCAACTTGCCGGAGTTCCTCGACATCATTCGCGAAGTCACTCACCAGGGGCTCGTGGACATCATGCTCATGTCCGCCTATGTGAACGAGCAACTGGCAATCAAGGAAGGGTTGTTCAGGAACTCGCCCGTGACACCCGCCGCGCGCGCGAACGACACCACCGACGTGAGGGCCGTGCGCCACGGCTGCTACACCCGCGAGCCGTCGCAGCCATTCCGGAGCGCGAGCATCGACCATATCCAGTGCGGTGAAGTCGAGTGCGCGCGCGACGGCAGCGGTGAATTTCCTGGCGCCAACCTCGGTCTCTACTCGATCACGTTCGTCAACGACCTGCAGCAGGACCGCGAGGCCCTGCTTTGGTACAAGGAATTTCGCGAAGAAGCTGAACGGAAGCAGTTCCGGCACTTCCTCGAAGTCTTCGACCCAAACGTGGACGCCGGCATTTCGCCGGAAAAGCTCGGCGATTTCATCAACGACAATATCCTTCGCACGCTCGCAGGCGTTCCGGAGTCAGGCAGACCCATTTTCCTGAAGATCGTCTATCACGGCCCCAAGGCGATGGAGGAACTGGCGCAGTACGACCCGAACCTCATCGTCGGCATCCTGGGCGGCAGCGCGGGCACGACCCGCGACGCCTTTCAGCTCATCCACGATGCGCAGAAACACGGCGCGCGCGTGGCCCTGTTCGGCCGGAAGATCAACCACGCCGAGCATCAACTGGCCTTCATCGAGATGCTCCGGCTTATCACCGACGGCAAGGTGTCGCCCGAAGAAGCCGTGCGCGCCTACCACGGCGTGCTCCAGGGCAAAGGCATCCAGCCCCACCGCCCTCTGGACGACGACCTTCAGCTCACCGACCAGGCGATGAGCTACGACGGAAGCGCCGCGCGGCGCTCGACTGTCCCGGTGCGCAACAATCCGCTCGGCGCAGCCAGCTCAGGAATCGGGAATCCGAAATCGGAAATCCGAAATGACAGCGGCTGGCCGAAGCTCCCAAACGGCAAACCCGATTTCGCGAAGATGACCTCCGCCCAGCGTTGCGAGTTCGACGCATTGTTCGGTGGCGGCTGGCGTGGCGACGACGCACAGCGGCTCCGGCGCAAGTTTGAGTGAATGCCGAAGTGGCTCCTCTATTCCATCCTGGCCGCGCTCAGTTGGGGCGCATGGGGCGTCGTGTCCAAAGTGGCGGCGGATGCGGTGTCGCCATTGCAAAACCAGGTTTTGTCCACGCTCGGCCTGCTCGCACCGGCCGCATTGGCCGCACTGGTGTGGTCGCTGAACCGCCGAGCCTCCCTGGCCGGCGCGCGAGGCGGCTGGTGGCTTGCGTTTCTTTCCGGCCTGACGGGAGCGCTGGGCAACCTCGCGATGCTGGCGGCCCTGAGCGGCGGCGGACAGGCCGCGGTCGTCTTTCCTTTGACGGCGGTCTATCCGCTGCTGACCGTGTTGGCGGCCTGGTGGTGGTTGGGCGAGGGCTTGCGGTGGGTCCAAGCGCTCGGCGTCGTCCTGGCGCTCGCGGCCATCGTTCTGTTCAACGTCGCTGACACAGGCGCGCTGGCGTGGCGAGACCTGGCGTGGTCCGGGTGGATGCCGATGGCGCTGCTGGCGACAGTTCTTTACGGCGCAACGGGACTGCTGCAAAAGCTGGCAACGAACCGTGCTCCCGCCGAGGTTTCCTTCGTCGCCTTCGCCGCCGCGTTCATCCCGATTGCGGTCGTGATCGTTTCGATGCTCCGGCTGGAATGGAGCTTTTCAGTGCGCGAGTGGCTTTGGGCGACACTCGGCGGCGCTCTCAACGGGCTGGGCGTGCTGGCGACGCTTGCGGCCTATCGCCAGGGCGGCAAGGCGTCGGTGGTGACGCCGTTGGCCGCGTTGTATCCGGTGGTGACGGTGTTGTTTGCCGTGGCCTTGCTCGACGAACGGGTCGGGATGCGCCAGATTCTTGCCATTGCGTTGGCCGTGGCGGCCGGCATTGCGCTCTCCTGGGAGCGTTCATCATGCGATGTTGAGTCGGCTTGACCGGCCATTCTCCCTGCGGTCTCCTAGGCGCCATGCCAAGCCAGCCTTCCGGTTCTCCGGGTGACGACGCGGTTCAAGCCCTGCGCGAGGCGCTCCGTCATTCGCCACAAAACATCCCGCTCCGCCAGCACTTGGCCGACACGCTGCTGGCCCACAATCGCGGCGAAGAGGCGGAGAAGGAATACCGCGAGACGCTGGCTCTGGCGCCGGACAACCTCGCGCTCCAACTCGGCCTGGCGCGCGCTTTTCATCAGCAGGGCAAGCAGAATCACGCCCTGGCCCTCGTCGAATCGCTCGTGCAAAAGTCCGGCGCCCCGGCCCGCGCATTCCTGCTCCACGCCCGGCTGCTGGTCGGCCTGGGCGAAGTCGAGCAGGCCGTGCGGCAATATCGGCGGGCGGTGGAACTGGACGCCACGGCGGCCGACCCCACGTTTGCCGCGCGGCTCGGCATCGACGCGCGCGAAGAGGAGAGCGAAGTGGTCGAAGGCCGCGTACGGGCGCCCAGAGACGAGGAGCCGGCCTCGCCGCTGGCCGAAATCGAACGGCCGAAAATCACGTTCAAGGACGTCGGCGGAATGGAGCAACTCAAGGAGGAGATTCGGCTCAAGATCATTCATCCGCTCGCGCATCCGGAGCTCTACAAAGCCTACGGCAAACCCATCGGGGGCGGCATCCTGATGTACGGCCCGCCCGGCTGCGGCAAGACGCACCTGGCCCGCGCCACCGCCGGCGAAATCAAAGCCGGCTTCATCGCCGTCGGCATCAACGACGTGCTCGACATGTGGATTGGCAACAGCGAGCGCAACCTCCACGAATTGTTCGAGTCCGCCCGCCGCCATCGCCCGTGCGTCCTCTTCTTCGACGAAGTCGATGCGCTGGGCGCCAGCCGCGCCGACATGCGGCACCACGCCGGCCGCCAGCTCATCAACCAGTTCCTCGCCGAGATGGACGGCGTGAAGGCGAGCAACGAGGGTGTGCTCATCCTGGCCGCCACGAATGCGCCATGGCACCTCGACTCCGCATTCCGCCGGCCCGGCCGGTTCGACCGCATCCTGTTCGTGCCGCCGCCGGACGGCCCGGCCCGCGCCTCCATTCTCCGCCTGCAATGCCACGGCAAACCGTCCGAAGACATCGACTTCGATCATCTCGGAAGGAAGGCCGAGAACTTTTCCGGCGCCGACCTCAAAGCCGTGGTGGACGTGGCCATCGAAAACAAATTGCGCGAGGCGATGAAGTCCGGCGTCCCCAAACCGCTGACGACCCGCGACCTGGCCGCCGCCGCCGCAACACTCAAGCCGACGACGCGCGAGTGGTTCGCCACCGCGCGCAACTACGCGCTCTATTCGAACCAAGGCGGCCTCTATGACGACATCCTTCAGTTCCTTAAGCTCAAGTAACGGTCCGGCACGGGGAGAAGCGCCGCTCCAAATACATTCGTCAATCGATCCTGACTCTCATGCGAAAACCTGTGGTCCGCTGGAGCCTTCTTGGCATCTGTCTCCTGCTCGTGGCAGTGGTCGGCGTCCTGCTCCTTTATACTTCGCCGTCCTCCTTTCCTCCTGTTCCCCAGCCTAACGGCTACGACGCGTTGACGCGTGCGGCGTCGAAGCTTCGGCGTCCGCCGGAGACCATGAAGAAAATCAGCACGGAGCGGCTGGCGGAAGAGATGGTCGGGAATCGGGCAGCACTCGAAGAGTTGCGGCGTGCCTTGCAGGTGCCGGGCGTAGTGCCAGTCCGAATGTCCGAATCCTGGTTCGACGTCCACACCACGGAATTGATGAATCTCAAGGCGGCGGCGGTGGTGATGGATGCTGACGCGGAACTCCGATCACGCCGGGGGGACACCAACGGCGCATTGCTTTCCGCGCTGGATGGGCTGCGTCTTGGCCAAGCCGTTCAACGCGGCGGAGTGCTTATCGATTTCCTGGTGGGTTCGGCTTGCGAAGCCATTGCGGTCCGGCGCTTGACGAACCTGATGGCGGGCCTGGGCGTGGAGGATTGCAAGCAGGCCCTGCTGGCACTGCAAGAACACGAGGCGCGACGGGACTCGCTTGAGGCCGTTCAAAAGCGGGAGAAGGAGTGGTCCCGGCGGACGTTCGGCGTCTTGAAGCGAATCGAGATGGCGATTCGCTCCCGCTCGCTACGCCCGGACAAGAACCTCGACTTCCTGATGCCGAATGTGGTCAAGGATTACAACTCACGCACGCGAGAAGTCAGGCTGGTCCTGCTTCGCATGGCGGCTCGCGCTCAAACTCTGGAGCGTGGAATTGCCCCGGCCAAGGCTGCGGACCTGGTTCCGGCATATCTCCAGCGATTGCCCCTGGACCCGGAGACCGGAAAACCTCTCGATCTTCCTTAGTATAGCGCATGAACCCCAACCTCCAGCGTGCCCTGTTGCTCTATGAACAATCCCGCCACGAACTCGCCGAGGAGCAGCTTCGGCAGGCGCTCGCGGCGGAGCCGGATGAGCCTTACGCGCACGCGCTCCTGGCCCTTTGCCTGGCGCATCGCCAACGGTTCGACGACGCCACGGCGGAGGCACGGCAAGCAGTTCATTTCGCGCCGGACTTCGATTTCGCTCATTACGCGCATGCCAGCGTGCTGCACGACCGGAACCACCTCGAGGACGCGCAGCGTGCCATTGAGGAGGCGCTCCGCCTCTCTCCGAACGATGCCGATTACTGGGCGCTGCTCTCCCAAATCCGCATCGACCAGCGTCAGTGGTCCCCTGCACTCGACGCAGCCGACCGCGGCCTGCATTACGACCCCCAACACGTCGCCTGCACGAACCTCCGGGCCATCGCCCTGGTGAAGCTGGGCCGCAAGTCCGAAGCCGGCGCGACCATCGGCGCCGCGCTGGCCCGCAACCCGGACAACGCCGTCACGCACGCCAATCAGGGATGGACCTTGCTCGAACAAAACCAGCCCGCGAAGGCCCTGGAACATTTCCGCGAATCGCTCCGCCTGGACCCGGCCAACGAATGGGCCCGCGCCGGCATCGTCGAGGCGCTCAAGGCGCGCAACGTCATCTATGGCGCGATGCTTCGATACTTCCTGTGGATGTCCAGCCTCCCAACGGGCGTGCAGTGGGCGGTCATCCTCGGGGGTTACTTCCTCAACCGCATGCTGGGCGCCGCGGCGAAAAGCAACCCGGACCTCGCGCCATGGATTCTTCCGATCCGCATCGTCTATCTGGCGGCCGCGCTGCTGACGTGGACGGCCGACCCTCTGTTCAACCTGCTCCTGCGGGTGAACCGTTTCGGCCGGCTGGCGCTCTCCGACGAGCAGCGGACGGCCTCAAGCTGGTTTGGCGCGACAGTGTTCCTGGCTCTCGCGTCGCTGGCGCTCTGTTTGGTGTACGGTTTCAACAGCGTGTTCGTTATTTCGGCGCTCGTGTTCGCGTTCCTGATGGTGCCAGTGGCCGGGATGTTCAAGGCCTCGGAGGGCTGGCCGCGGAAGCTGCTCTTCTGTTACACGGCCGGGCTGGCTCTGGCCGGCATCGCCGCGCTTTGCTTCCACGGGCTGGGCGACTGGCATGGCGGAGACCAGGGCAAATCCTGGCGCGAGTTGGGAGCAGGCACGCTCGTCATCTTCCTCGTCGGCTGTGTGATTTTCATGTGGGGCGCGAATGTGATCATCCCAATCCGCCCGAAACGCTGAGCCTGGACGCCGCGATGGAATGGCGGCAAGAAGGCGCGGAAGGCGCAATTACAATTGGCTCGTCATCCCGCTAGAGAGATCGAATCCTGCGGTGTTCTTTGAACGGAACAAGTCTGGTTTCAACTCTTCGGCGTCACACCGTCTGATCTCTCCCGACATGCCTTCGTCACAGAAGTCCGACAAAGCCGCGGCATCTGCTTCTCCGAGCCGGGCGGTCTCGCGATTGTTTCACTGCCTGCTCTTCGTCTCAGGCGGGCTGGCGCTGGTGTATGAAGTCCTCTGGCTGCGCCTGTTCACGTCCGTGTTCGGCGCGACCACGCCGGCGACCGCGGCGACGCTGGTCGCGGTGTTCGTGGGGTTGACGGCGGGGAGCGCCTTTTTCGGTGGACGATCCGCGGGATTCACCTCGCCTCTGCGAGCTTATGGCGTACTGGAGGTCGGCGCGGGATTGTCGGCCTTGCTCGTCGGACCGTGGCTTGCGCTCTACGAACGAATTTATCCCGCGCTCTACGGCAGCCTGAGCGGCGCGCCCGCTGGGTTCGTCGCGGTGAAGCTGCTGCTCACGCTGGCCGCCCTCTTCGTCCCCACGTTCTTCATGGGTGGAACGGTCCCGGTGCTGGCGCGAGCGTTCGTCGGGGAGCCTGCGCGGTTGGGTGTGGTCGGCAGCGGGCTTTACGCGGCAACTACGCTGGGCGCGGCCGTGGGGGCGTTGAGCGTGCCGTTTTATTGGCTGCCGTTACTCGGCGCGACTGCGAGCTACGCGGTTTGTGTCGGGTTGAATTTGCTCGTTGGCGTGCTGGCGTGGTGCATCGCTCCGCGCCAGTCGGTTGGCTCCGCCGCATCGCTCGAGTGGACCGAACTCCGAGACCGCCAACAGCCAAAGCCCGATTCATGCCTCCCCCAGTGGTCGCTGGCTGTGCTGGCGGCGCTTTCCGGCGCGCTGCTGTTCATCCTGCAAATCGCGTGGACGCGACTGTTCGCGCAGGTCCATGAGAACTCCATCTACTCCTTCGCGGTGGTCGTGGCGGTGTTCATTCTCGGACTGGCCGTCGGTGCCGCGTTGGTGCGGGCCGGGTTGCGGCGGGGATGGCTGGCACATCGTGTACTGGGATGGGCCTGGATCGCGGCTGGCTTCGCCGTGATCGCGTCGGCTCACCTGTTCTTCCAGTTGACCGACGGATTGGGTTATCTGCCGCAAACCGGGGGTTGGATGTCCTACGGCTGGCGGCTGGCCGGGTTGGCGCTGGCAACGTTGCTGGCGCCGACGATGTTGTCGGGAATGGTGCTCCCGCTTTTGATGGAACTGACGGGTCGCACCGAGGGTCAACCCGTGGGCAAGGCCCTCGGCCGATTGTTGGCGATGAACACCGCCGGGGTCGTCGCTGGCTCGCTGCTGGCCGCCTTTGTTCTTCCCAGTGCGCTTGGACTTTGGAGGACCATCGCCGTCGTTGGCATCGTCATGGTGATCGCCGGGGACCTATGCTTCGGTGAACTGCGGCGATGGAAGCCAAGGCGAATGGCGATGGGGGTATGCGTCATCACGGTGCTGTTCTTTTGGAATCCCGCCGCGCTGCCGCGCACGAAGGTTCGCGCCAACCAGGGTGAGAACTTGCTCGCCGTCCAGGAAGGCAGCCACGGCATCGTGGCCGTCGTGGAACAGGCGGGAAGCCGCCGCATGAAGCTGGACAACTTTTATGTCCTCGGCGGCACGGCTTCGGTCGGTGATGAGCGGATGCAGGCGCACATTCCGCTTCTGCTGCACCCGGCGCCCAAGCGGGTCGTGTTCCTCGGTCTCGGCACCGGCATCACGGCGGGCGGCGCGCTGCTTCATCCTGTCGAACAGATCACGGCCGTCGAGATCGTGCCGGAAGTGGTGACCGCGGCGAAGGTTCACTTTGCCGAAGCCAACCTGGGCATCGTCGGCGCGCCGCGAGCCGAGATGGTCGTGGAGGACGCCCGGAACTTCCTGCGCGGGGCAGGTCGGCAATTCGACGTCATCATCGGCGACCTCGTCGTCCCGTGGCGGCGAGGCGAGTCGGCGCTCTACTCGGCGGAACACTTCGCCGCCGTTCGTCGTGCGCTGGCGCCCGGAGGGCTGTTCTGCCAATGGCTGCCATTGTTCCAGCTTTCCGAGGAGGAATTCCGCATCGTCACCGCGACGTTTCTCGATGTCTTTCCGCGGGCAACCTTGTGGCGGGGTGATTTCGCGCCTGACCACCCGGCGCTCGCGTTGATCGGACACGCGGACGATAACGAAGTGATTGACCCTGCGGCGGTGGGGCGGCGCGTTCGAGAGATGAAGAGCGATGAGACGAATCCGCATCTCGCGCATGAGGCGGGGCTTTGGACGTTTCTCGTCGGGCCGATTCAGTCCGGGGACCCGCAGTTTGCCTCCGCGAAGCGGCATCGGGACAGCCGGCCTTGGTTGGAGTTGCTCGCGCCGCTGGCGCACGCCGCCTCCGCCGATGGAACGCGGCCTGTCTTTGTCGGCCCGCCACTGGAACGGCGTCTCGGTGAAATTCGCGCCGGCCCCCCCGCTGGCACAGCGCTGGCAACCCTGACCAAGGCGCAGTTCGATTGGCGGGATGCCGGAAGAGATCTGGCGGAGGCGACGCTGCTTCTCGCGGAAGGCAGGCGCGTGGAAGGGGAGTTGCGACTCCGCGCCGCGGCGTCGCGGTTGCCACCGGAAATCCGGCGCGCGTTCGTGACGGAGTTGCCGCCGGAAAAATAGTCACCGTCCCGGGCGCAGCTTGACACTGCGATGGCCACACGTCTGGCTTGCTCCCTCTCCTCCTCTGAGGAGGAGAGGGCCGGGGAGAGGAGGCTCCTTTATACTTGG